>JAJRAP010000250.1 GCA_028679855.1 Candidatus Methanoperedens sp. | reverse complement strand
ATATAGCAGCCGCATCACTAACCACAGCCTGAGATACAATAATTCAAATCCGGGCTGTACCGTTCCGCAGTGTCACAACACAGGCTGGATCCACAACTTCACACTCACCAAACCTTCTCTGACATTGCCAGGTTCAACTTTCTGCCTCTCATGCCACGGCAATAACGGCACCGGGGGCACAAATTTCAGCGGGATGGTAACTGGTGTCAGATCAATGCATAATAACAGCGTGAAATGCACGCAGTGCCACCTCAACGAAAGCAGGAGCATACATCCTGTAAGATATCTCCAGCAAGACGGCTCAAGCTGGGATACCTCACGAACAAATGCAGTTAATTGCACCACCTGTCACCAGGGCACAGGACTGGTCAATTTCACTGATTCTGTTAAAATCCCCACGCCCATGAACCACAGCACCAACCCGTATTCAGGTGCCCTCTGGAACGGCAGCCTGCCAGGATTCTGGGACAACACAAGCCAGCGGTCAAGCTGCGAGTACTGCCACGGCAGGATTGCCTTGCATAACATATCAGCTCTTGGTTATATCAATAAGGTTAAAGGCGACAACAATTTGAGACAAAATCTCAGCACCAGCACGTGGTGCGCCAACTGCCACTATGCAGGAGCGGCTGGCTATGCAGGCACATCCTTCTCCCCTGAGCCGCCTGAAATATTGAATATCTCTGGAAATGTCCCTGCCAGAGCCAGAGATAGTACCAGCTTCTATAATCATTCCCGGGACGTGGCAAAATACAATGATTCCAATTGCAGGAACTGCCACAACAACGCTCTCGAAGAAGGAGCAACATCACTCAATTTCAGCCACAATGTTGCTCCCGGCGGTGGAGGACCGGACTGCATTTCCTGCCACGACATAAATGTAAACAAACTGAGACCGGAAAAGAGGATTATCGCCGCGTCCATGAGACTCGGCGTACATGGAAATTTGAACAGCAATACCGCCAACTCCACCCCCATCGATCCGCTGAACAAAGCCTGCTGGGCATGTCACTTAGAAGGGAACGAACCTGTGGGGGAACATTACAACATACCAGCTCGCGAGTGCGACGATAACGATTGCCACTCTCTTGAGCAATCCTACAGGGCACCCATGGTTTACTCGCATTTTACGGATGCAGATTTGAATAGCAATCCAGAGAGAGCCCTGAACTACAATATCTCGACATCCACTTCATGCTATGCCTGCCATAATAACAGCCTGAGCACATCATACGGAACTTTAAACGCATCTGTTTCCCACTATGCAAATAAAGAGAACCTGATAGATACCAAGAACTGCATCTACTGCCATCTGGATAAAGACAATGCAGAAAAATGGGGAAATGCCACAGAGATAAATAAGAACAGAAGTGCTATGATTGAAATGGACAGAGAGAAAAATAAGTTCACTGCATACGCAGGTGAATTCATGGATCTTGGTCTTGGATACAGGCTAAAAGTCGCTGACATATCAGATAAAAGAGGCAGTGCCCTGATAGAATTATATAAAGAAAATACTCTTCTTGATTCCGGGCTTGTCAATATTGGAAATTATACATATGAAGAGACTCGCATAATTAACAACGCATCTTCCAAAATTCCTATTATTGTACTCAATATCACAGAGATGTTTATTTCTGACAACGAGAGCTTTATACAATTCAAGGGTTACAGGATAAAAAGAGTGCATTCTGAGAACAGAACCACCTCCTGCTATCGGTGCCACTTCCAGGGCGGTGCTCAAAAACACAAATACACTGTGATAGACCGCGTTGATGACGACATATACTACACCGAGGTGTTTTTCAATTCCTCTGACAGAAATGAATATGACCAGCAGCAGGCTTTGCAGATACTTGCCAATAAAACGCCTTCAGATGCCTATACTGACATAGAAAGAGCTAAAAGAAAGACTTTGAAGGCAGGAGAGAAATGGAAGCTGGATGAAAATTACAGTATTACACTGGAAGATATTTCCACGAACAGCGACTCTGCCATGTTTTTACTTGAAGCAGGCAGCAAGAGCTTCACAGACATTGTAAAGAAAGGGGAAATACTGGAACACGAATTGAGCATAAACTATCTTGGATATACGTCAACAAATACCACAGTATTCAGTGCAAGAGTATCTGAAATATTGCAGCCCAGTCTCGTGGTTCTGGAGGACATCCGGGCGATATCGCCTGAAATCAATAAGGTAAAAGATAATACAAGCGTTTACGGATATAATGCAAGCTGGATCTGGGAGAATGATACATTTATGACAGGACCGATCCCATCCAGTTTGCATACACCGCTGTTATATGACGGAAAAGACGGAGGTGCAGCATGCCTCTCATGCCACAGCATTGGTGAACTGGGATTTCATGAAGATGTTAATTCAGCCGCAGCAAGCAGTGTTGCTTCCGCTAATAAAGCATGCTGGGCGTGCCATGGAGAAGGAAAAGAGCCAAAATGGCATCCAGCAAATTACATGAATCCGGGGACGTGCAAATCATGCCATGTAGAACAAACAGGAATAACGTATAATGCAACCTTCATAGGGGATGAAAAACACGGCGCACTGGTGAACTGTGACCGGTGTCATGTTGAAGACTCGCACAGGATAATACGGTTCGATGTAGTTCCGGATATACGAAAGCTGTCAATATCTAAAGAGAAGGTTCAGGCAGGAGAAAAAATAGATATAAGCGCCACAGCATCAGCGGGATATGAAATGAGACTCAGAGGCGCGGAATATTATGTAGATTCTCCTGACAAAACGATTCCAATGTCTGCGCTTGACGGTTCTTTTGATGATCGTGTGGAAGATCTGACTGCAGAATTAAATACATCCGGACTGGAGACAGGAAATCATTCGATCTATGTCAGGGCGATGGAGCGGAACAATAAATGGGGTCCTGTAAGTTCGATTTCCATAAGCGTAGGGGAAGAAGGAGCGGCTGGCTCAGGTGGAACTTCAGCCAGGACGTTACTATTAATAACCGGATCTACTGTAATTAGTGTGTTGTTGGTGAGATTTGTGCTGCAACATCTGGCTTCAGGAAAAAAACCTCAATGAACGATAGGAAGTTTTTATATAATAAACGCACTAAAATAACATTAATGGTAAAAGTCAGTTTCACAAGCCAACAATTGCAAAGGCGGAAGCGTAAGGAATTATCAATAGAGTGATATAAATATGGTCGGAGAACAAAAAAATAAAGATGAATTGTCACAGAAGTCATATTTGTCAGATTTCTTGAATAAAGTAATCATTTGTGAGACTTTGAGCGGTAAAACAATAACCGGGATATTGACCGGTTTTGACAGGTATGAACTTATTTTAGTGGAAACTAAGGATATTAAATCGAAGAAACCTATGAAGATCGTTGTCTATAAACATGCTTTAGTTAGTATCCGGGAAATGGAATAATTCCTCTAAATTGTGTTTTCATAGAAGGTGGAAGTAATTAATTATCCTGAGGGCGATACCGCCAATAAGAATCGCAAGCACTATCGTAAAAACCATGATGCTTATAGTGCGTCTCCAGCCCAACTCACGACCCAGGACTGCGATAGTCGCAGCACACGGGATGTAAATTGTGTTCACAAGCGCGTAAACAAAGAGCTGCGTCGGGGTCATGAAAAGCAGCAGGTTATTTGCGCCTCCCCCGTACATGACTACGGCAAGAGTAACCAGAAGCTGCAGTGCAAGCTCTTTCCTCAGCACTGCAAAGATCAGCGTCAGACCTGCAACCGCAGGAAGCCCCAGCCAATTCTCAACAACGGGCGAGAGCGGCGCAGCCAGTCTCCAGAGGTATCCGGTTTCATACAATGCACCCAGAACAAGGGAACCCACGACAACGATTGGAAAAGCCACGAACACGAAGTCTTTGAACCTGTACCAGGTCTTCTTGAGTATATTCGATATTATGGGAGCCCTGAATGGGAACATCTCCATGACAAGCCCCGAGGAACTTCCAGGCATCACTTTATTCAGTCCGACCCCGACAAAGAAAACGAGTGCAAGAATGATGATATATATTGCGACTGCGGGCTTCCAGCCAACGAACAACGAAACCGATCCAAGGATAACTGCCGTGCGGGCACTGCACGGGATGAGGGTGATGAGGGTGCTGGCAATCGTTCTCTCCCGCATCGTTGTAAGGACACGCGTGCCTATTATCGCCGGCACATTGCAACCCGCCCCTGCCACGAGCGGGATTATTGCCCTGCCATGAAGCCCGAATTTGTGCATCAGCCTGTCAGTGAGGAAAGCGACAGAGTTCAGGTATCCCGTATCCTCAAGGAACGCAAGCAGGAAATAGAACGTGAGAACATAAGGAATTCCAACAGCAAGCGCAGCAAGGATGCCTGCGTCAAAGCCCCAGACCAGTGTCCTCCCGATGTGACCGCTGCCGAATACCGCAAATAAAGCCCCATCTATTACCGGTGACATATATGCTGCCCAGAGATTGCTGAATATTGTAGAGAGCAGATTCCCTCCATAGAACAGGAATGCAAAGATGACTGCCAGTACACTTATCAACAGTGGAATGCCTGTAAGCGGCGATGTTGTGTAAGCCCATAGCTTATCCGATGCTGCGGGTGTAATCTCCCCCTGCACCTGCGAGGCTATCGAGCCAGCAAGTCCATGCCTTTCACGGGTTATCCGGATCGGTGTCTTCTCCCCATGTTTTTGTTGTATGTCCTTGCTTATCTTTTTTACTTCACCAAGAATGATTCTGCCATCAGCATTCTTCTCCACAAGCTCGATGAATTCAGAATCCTCTTCAAGAAGCAGCAGCGCAAGAGCCCTCGGAGCGATCCCGAAATTAT
>JAJRAP010000249.1 GCA_028679855.1 Candidatus Methanoperedens sp. | reverse complement strand
TTTTGTTGTCCATTATTTTGATAAAAGGATTTCCACAGTGTTTCTATTCCAATTCCAGACTCATGTTGAGTGGATTTTAAAAACATGCGAAAATTGCTCCCCAATCTTCTTGCCCACCATTTGTGCATTTCATAAACAGGACGTTTTTTATTACCCTCGCATAGAGCGATGGGATAAAGTTCTTCTACAGGAAAATCTTGTTCAATACGTGCTGGCTCAGAATACCCATCTTCATTTCAAGTACCACTAAATTCTTTTATTTATTAACTTTATAGCATATAAAAATATGGGAGGTCGTGAAGGCGATACTTTAACTATATGTAGCTTTTGATGCCCAAAAACTGCATTCTGTGTAACTCTACATTACACTTTTCTTAATTCAATCACTAATGTCGTAACAATCCAAAACCCCAATTTCCAGTCCTGATAAGTGCTAAAGACGAGTATCAGCAATAATTAATATCTTCATCCACATAAATGGAATTACAATGAGATTAATATTTTCCAAAAATAATTCAACAAATCTGCGTTCATCGGCGTTATGCCCGTCGCAATGCATAGACACGTATGCCCATGCGGGGGCATACGTGGATGCGCCCTCCAGAGGCGCGACTCTGGGCGCTTTCATCTGCGGTTCGTTTTTTTCCAAGGATAACAATCATCAATGACCCCCGAAATCCTCTCCCTTGCCCGCTATCTCGCCTCCTCCCGCGCCGAGTTTGCGCTCTCCGAGATGAACCAGTATCTCAGCCGGAAATACGAAGAAAAAGAACTATACGAGAGCCTCAAACCCCATTTCTTCGACCTCAACCTCTTCTGCGATGCACACTATAATTGCACAAAGCTCGCAAACCGCCCGCTTCCTGCAGATGAGCAGGTCATCCGTGAACTTGAAGAGATGTTGAAAGCGCCGCTGCTGCCGCCTGCCATCGAGAAATTGATCGGCTCATACATCGAGCGCTCATGCGGGAAGAACTGGCACACTGGAGAAACAGCGCAGTTGCTGCGCGAGAATATCGTGAAGCAGAAAGAAGAATACTGGAGGGGCAGCCCGAAGTATCCGAAAATAAGGGTAATCTCCTACCTGCTGTACCACTTTCCTGTCTATTTCTGCCAGTTCCAGTACCTCCTCCTTGACCTGCTAAAAGGCGGACTGCTCACGACAAAAATGAGCATCGTTGATGTGGGTTCAGGTCCGGGAACCATAACCCTTAGCGCGATTGATTTCCTTCATAAACTGCTTTCCATCTATTCAAAAAAAGGCATTGATGTCAGGTTGAACATAAAGATCGACTCAATCGAGAAAGCCATCGAGAACATCGACTGCTATAACGAGCTTACATCTCTTTACCTTTCACAGAATCCGAAGGAGAACGCCAGCATATTCATAAAAGAACCCATTCATGCACCGGTCGAAAAGGCTCAACCCCTGCGGGACGCAGACCTCATAATATTCTCAAACATCCTTGCAGAGATGAGTGCGCATCCTGCAGAACGCGCTGGCATCATAGAGAAGCTTGCTTCAGGAAGCAGGAACCCCACGATAATGATCATAGATCCCGCAGACCTTGTCAATTCAAAGGCACTGCGCATAACCCAGCATGCCCTTGTTAAAAAAGGAATCACCATTTACAGCCCGTGCACTTTCATCTGGGGCACAGGATGCAAGGGCGAAGACTGCTGGAGCTTCAGGGACGAAGGGGATATCCGGGTGCCCGAGTTCATGAGAAAGATAGCAACAGAAGACGCATACAGATACCTGAACTCTGATATGAAATTCACATATGCGATACTGAAAAAAGACGGTACGGTAGAACATAAATATCGAGCTGGTGGTAAATTTGCCAGACTTTCGACTCTTAAAAAACATGTGAAGAAGCGGATAAACGTAGTAGTTTCTGTCATGTCTGGAAACCTGGGGGATGAGAAAAACTTCGTTCTCAAGATATGCGACGGCACAACATCCGTCCCATGTTATGCCGTTCTCCCTGCATACCACAAGAACGATAATAACTTAGCGCTCCTTGGGGCTAATTATGGCAGTATCATTGAGATATTCGGGGCTCTGGTCAGGGAGAATAAAGAGTTTTCTTCATACAACCTTTTGATCAATAGAAATACCATCGTGGAACCTGTAAAATAACCTCATTTTTTACAATGTTGCTGTTTTATATAACCTTATACAAAAGTATGATCGAGAGATTGATATTAAACCCGATGACTTGATCTTATGGAAGAGTTCTGATGTTGTCTGAAGGTATAGACCCTGATATAGTAAAGCTTTTCCCGTCCATAAAAAGCGGCGTGGTCGAGCGCGGATTGTGGAGGATCCCGCTGTACTTTGATATGAGCTTCGGGAAAAACAGGGGTTGCATCCGCTTGCGCCGCTACATCATCCACATGGCAGAAATGGGCGAGACAAAGGAAGCGATGATGGACAAGACCTGTAAAATATATAATGAATTCCTGGAACTAATTGAAAGATATCCCACGGATAAGGAAATCGTAGAGAAGCGGAAAGCGCAACTGGACAAATACATGCAGGAGTTCGTAAATGAGATATCTGAGCTTATTGCGAAAGGTGATTCAACTCAATTATATTGAGTTAAATTTTTATCTTCCTTCGAAGAACTGCACTTCATCAGCATCCGCTATTATGGGTTCACCCATTGCGCAGCATATCGAGCGGCGCACTCTTGCATGCCCTTTCATTTCTAACTTAAGACGTGCCATCTGGACCTCAGCTTCTTCGAATAACTCGTCGGTTTGATGAATGATCCTGTGCATTGAAACCTGTTTCTCAAGTATTTTCGCAATATAACCTTTTGTTCCCACCCCTACATCCTCCATGCTGGTCGTCGTCAGAAAGATAACATCTCCCACATGTGTCTCAATAGCAGAGAGGAAATTATGGGGGCTTCTGATCTCGATAGTCCTAATCCTGTTTTGTTCGAGGTTCCTTAGAGCCATCAGGGATATTCCACTTAAAACGATATATTTCATAGCATCACCCGTACATCGGGAACTCTTTCTTTGGGAGCATAGGCGTTTCAGTTGTTTTGACTTGCTCTGCAAGCTTTGAAAGTTCAAGCTCTATCTGCTCAGCCTGGCTCATCAACTTCTCGGTATTTATTGATAGACCAAAGATATTATTGAGAACTGTTAAAACCTCAACAGCTGCTCTCGGGTCAGGATTAGGTCCCGGCGTTTCGCCAAGTAAACTTATGGCAGGGATTTTCCGGATAAAGCACTCTGTCATTATGCTCCCTGAAATGCCTGAGATCGTCCCTACCTGGAATATCTCAGTTTTGTCCTTTATCTTCTCCAGCATTTCATTATTCGTAGCCCCTCCAAATACCCTTCTCATGCCCGTGGTCGTAGCGATCCCTGCTATCGAGACAATGTTTTTAGCTTGTATGGATACCATCCAGTCCACCAGGACCTTGCTAAGGTCGTATGATGCAGTGGGGTGTATGGGTATGTCTGAGATCACCACGACAATATCTTTTTTTGGAGCCTCATAGATGCGAACAGGCATATTGACTATACCGTTAAAGAGCACTGCAAGAGGAGGAAAGTACTTCGAATCTATCGAGCCTACATATTTCATACCCATCTCTTCAATGATATGCTGGCATGTAATGTTCCCCACAAGACCTGTGCCGGGAAATCCTTCTATGACAATAGGGTTCTTTGATTTTAAAGGTTCACTGATAATTTTTACAAAAGTTTCTGGGGGTTCTTGTACCATGCTTCCACCTTATTGTTAATTATGTCAAGAGTAAATAAAAGCTTCGATGCAGAATATCCCGTGCTGAATTATTACGCTACGCTAATCCCCGGTTTCATTCTACCACTATCCCTGCATACCCTACAACTGCGGATATATCCCCGGTTGTGTCGCCGCTCGTACTGTATTTGAGCAGTGTTGCATGCTTTGCCCCAAGGTTCTTTGAAGCTGAAAGCATTGCGGCAATAGGTCCGTATCCGCATACGCTCGCTGCCCTCTCATACAAACGGAGGTAGAATTCGGTTGTATCAAGCGCAAGGATTGGATCAATAAAATAAGCATCATCTTCCCGTGCCACTTTATCGGGTTTGTAATGCGAGAAGTCACTTGATGCAATTATCACGACTTTCTTTTTCACCCTGCTCACGGCTTCACTTATCTCCATCCCCACTTCAAGCGCTGTCTCTTCATCCTGCATACCCATGCAAATATTCACGATGTTAAAATCCCGGAACCTGTACTGAAGGAAAGGTAGCTGTACTTCGATGGAATGCTCATACCTGTGAGCGCTCTCATCAGTATCTATGATCTTTTTTGGAAGCGCCTTTATGAATTCAATGTCTGAATTCACTTCACCAAGAGGAGTGCCCCATGTCTCGGACGAAACAGAGACTGGTGAACCGTGACCTGTATGGTTAGGTCCTATCAGGACGAACGTTTCGGCTTCAGGCAGGGCAGAATACACATGGGCTGCGGTTATCCCCGAATACATATATCCTGCATGGGGCACCACAGCGCCAAGAACAGGTCTTTCTTTTAATGGAATATTTGCGAAGCACCGGCTTATCTCTTTTCGCAGGTCGTTTTTACCGCGCGGATAAAATTGTCCAGATACTGCCGGTGTTCTCATACTCTTATAATTCTGCCTCGAAATCTGCTACTGTGTAATTGATCGTGTCACCCCGTTCCTCAAGCGTCTTCTTGGCAAGAAGCCAATATATCAGAGCAAGGGCTTTTCTTCCCTTGTTGTTTGTAGGAATAACAAGGTCGACGTTGGATGTCGCGTTATTGGTATCGCAAAGACCGATGACCGGTATACCTACATTTATCGCTTCATTTACTGCCTGGACATCCCCTGACGGGTCTGTTACTACGAGAACGTCTGGTTCAATGTAAATATGAAGTTTCGGGTTGGTAAGTGTGCCGGGAATGAACCTGCCTGTTATAGCCCTTCCGCCTATCGCTTTTGCGAACATCTCAGAGGGATAATGCCCGTACTGCCTGGCTGAAACTATCAATATTCTCTGCCGGTCGTATTTTGCAAGCATCTTTGCTGCAAGCCGTATCCTCTGGTCTGTTGCCTGTATATCAAGAACGTACAATCCATCGGTCCTCACGCGGTATACGAACCGCATCATTTCTTTTGTTTTTTGCTGAGTACCGATATGGATACCTGCTGTGAGATATTCGTCCTGTGGAATAATAGATTCATAACCTGTATCCTGTTTCACGTCCTGTTTAAAATCGATCA
>JAJRAP010000248.1 GCA_028679855.1 Candidatus Methanoperedens sp. | reverse complement strand
GCCTCTTCTTCTGTCAAAACAGGGCAGTTCCGGCAGCAGAGGGAGTCACATAGTTTTATATCGCAATCAAAACCCATACGCTACCAGTTCTCTGCAAGCTCCTCGAAATAGGATTGCGCGTGCTGGCACGCAGGGCATTTTTTTGGCGCTTCTGTTCCTTCATGGATATAGCCACAGTTCCTGCAGTGCCATTTTATTTTGTTCTTCTTCCTGAAAACAGATCCTTCCTCAACGTTCTTATGAAGCATCCTGTATCGCCTCTCATGGAACTGCTCCACCTCACCTACCTCAGTAAACGATTCCGCGACCTTCGGAAACCCTTCTTCTTCCGCTATTTTCGCAAATCCGGGATAGAGCGTGCCCCACTCAAGCTTTTCCCCTTCAGCAGCAGCAAACAGGTTATCCACTGTCTTCCCTATGACCCCTGCCGGATACTTCGCTGTTATTTCAACATCGCCGCCCTGGAGGTGGTTGAAGAATATTTTTGCATGTTCTTTCTCATTGTCCGCTGTCTCAATGAAAATCGCGGATATCTGTTCAAACCCTTCATTCTTTGCGGCGCTGGCAAAGTAAGTGTAGCGGTTCCTTGCCTGGGATTCCCCGGCAAAAGCTGCGAGGAGATTCTTTTCGGTTCTGCTGCCTTTAAAATTCATTTACGTTCCTCCTGAATGTATATCTTGAATTCTTCGAATAACTTAAATTTAATGTTTCATCTTATAGTTTTCCACTATAAAAGATTTAGTACTATCAGGGAAAAGATAGGCGCATGCAAGTAAGAACCTGGTTCGCAATATTCACACTGGATAATAATATGATAACGGAAGTGGAATTATTCCAGAAAGATCTCGACGCTATTCTCGGCCGCGTTCTTTCCGAACCGCTCCTGCTGAGGGGAAAAGTAGCTGGCAATGACCTCTGTGACCTTGCATTGAAATATGGTTTCGTTGCATCCAGGGAAGAATACGACACCATGCTCCATGAGCTAAACATCGGTCTTGCGAAAAAGAAAATAGCCCAATCAATGACCCCCGACAAACAGATAATCGCGGCTGTGGAAGCTATCGACGATATCGATGAAACCTGTAATATCCTTGCCGAGAGGTTAAAAGAGTGGTTCTTGCTGAATTTCAATGAAACAAAATTAAAAGGTTCCGAACTTGCCCACCATATACTCGAAATGAAAGAACCTGCCCCTGAATTGACAATAATGCAGAGCCTTGCTTCAGGACTTCTTGGTTTATATGAATCACGCCTCTCTATCGAGGAATACCTGAAAAAAAGCATGCACAAAACCGCACCTAATCTCACGAACATTGCAGGATACCTGCTCGGAGCGCGCCTCTTGAGCATTGCAGGAAGCCTCCCTAAACTCGCTTCTATGCCATCAAGTACGGTGCAGGTAATAGGCGCAAGCAATGCCCTCTTCAAGCACCTAAAAGGTAAAGCCCCATCCCCGAAGCATGGCGTTATCTTCAGGCATCCTTATGTCAACACCGCGCCAAAACGGCTTCGTGGAAAAATAGCACGGGCTGTAGCTTCGAAAATATCCCTTGCCGCCCGTTATGATATGTATTCAGGGAAAATAAACGATGGTTTGCCATCCGAACTTGAAAAGAAGGTCGCAAATATCAGGAAACAGGCAAAAAAATTATCATGATATCGAGAGCAGTTTCCCATACGGACTTTCATCAAAATAACGGGTGTACTGGGATTGGTCAATCTTTTCTCCCCCGAACAGAAGCCGGGAAAGCGATGGTCTGTTCGCGTATGTGACCTGTGGTTTTCCTTCTATTCCACCCAGCATTGCTGCCACATCTATTGCGTCATCCAGGCTCCCAAACTCATCCACCAGACCCAGCTCTTTCGCTTTTGCACCTGTATAGACCCTCCCGTCCGCAAGGTCCTTTACTTTGCTAAGGGAAAGGTTCCTCCCGGATGCCACTTCACTCACAAAACGGCTGTAGGACTCAGCAATGACCTGGTCCACATACCTTTTCTCGTCGTCGGTAAGACCTCTCCAGTCCCCGCCCATGTCCTTCATCTCGCCAGATTTTGCGATGTAGAATGAAGTACCGTCTTTTTCATAGAACTTAGACCTGTTCTGGAACTCCCAGATAACCCCAATGCTTCCTGTAATAGTATCAGGATTCGCGATTATCCTGTCAGCTGGCGCGCTTATACGATACGCGGCGCTGGCAGCCACGTCGCCCATTGATATCACTATGGGTTTATCGATCTTTCTCATAGCCGACAGGATCTCTTCAGCTGCTGCAGGAGAGCCTCCCGGACTGTTGACCCGCATTACGATCGCTTTTACACCCCTATCTTCGGAAGCGTCATTCAGGCTCTTTGTGATATCTTCAGACGTGGCTATCCCGAACCCTGTGGGTACGCTGCCAGTCAGCATCACTCCCTGCACGTATATCACCTCGACCCTTTCTGCCGAGACGCCAAAATCCCCGCCACCCAGAATCAGGAATAAACTACCCCCTATGAGTAATAGCAGTAGAGTTAATACTAAAAAATATATTCCAAGCTTCCTTGAACTACTCATTATTCAAATAATGCAATTATATTACTAATATTTACCTACTTATAATCCTCAATGCATACCTTCAGGTATCGAGCATTGCTTGCTTTTATAAATTCGCTGCAAACTTCTCTCGGGTCTCCATCCAATACAATATGCCCTTTGTCAATAAGTACCGCTCTCTGTGCTACTTCTCTTATGAAATCTATATGATGGCTCACGAATACGATAGTGGTATTGAAAGTCTTATTGATGTTCTTCAATGAATTGGCAACATCCCGCAGTGTTATCGGATCAAGGTCGCCGAAGGGTTCATCCAGCAAAAGGATCGAAGGTTTTGATGCAAGCGCCATAGCAAGAGCTGCTCTCACGTTCTCACCGCCGCTCATCTGGTACGGCTTGACATCAAGAACAGATAATGGCAGATCTACTGCTTCAAAGACAGGTTTTGCATAATTCAGCACCTCTGTTAGCGGGTAGCTTGGAAAAAGCACTCCCAGGATGGCTGGTGTGAATCCCATTTTGGCAAGCGTTTCTTTTGCATTTTCCTCAGGCATG
Source organism: Candidatus Methanoperedens sp. (assembly GCA_028679855.1). Taxonomy (GTDB): domain Archaea; phylum Halobacteriota; class Methanosarcinia; order Methanosarcinales; family Methanoperedenaceae; genus Methanoperedens. The sequence goes on along the minus strand of JAJRAP010000248.1, from coordinate 52 downwards.
TCAGTCATCCTGTACAGTTCGTCAAGGTCTTTATCAGATATACCAAGTTCCT
>JAJRAP010000247.1 GCA_028679855.1 Candidatus Methanoperedens sp. | reverse complement strand
CAATAGCCTCAGGAGCGCCCTTCGCGGCAATCACATAGTTTACATCATCGGGAGATTTCCAGACGTGTGATAGAGCCAATAGTTTTTTCGACAAGGGATACTCGCGTACCAAAGTCCATTCCTGATGCAGATGCTCGGTTTTTGCCAGATACAGTTCACCGAGTACTTTTATAGCCTTTTCCATTGGATCGAAGGGATCACGCTGGCTGGCAAGAATACTGAATTCAACAAGACGATGAAATATTTCCGGAATCGACTCTCGCCCCCTGCTGATTTCCCAATATTTCCCTGCAGCAAAAATTTTGCTAACCGACATGCGGTTCATCGTGAGAGTACCGGTCTTGTCCACACATAGTACAGTTGCCGCTCCCAGAGTTTCAACTGCAGGCATGCGACGGGTCAGCACCTGCTTCTGCGATATGCGCCAAGCGCCAAGAGCCAGGAAAATGGTCAGTACCACGGGAAATTCTTCAGGGAGTACAGCCATGGCCAGAGAGATGCCGGCCAGAATTCCCTTTAACCAATTTCCACGGGTGAACCCGTAGACTACCGTTACGATTATGCTCAGCGACATGCCGAAAATGGCAAGATTGCGCACCAACCGTCTGGTTTCCTTTTGCAACAGGGTCTCTTCCTGTTCAACAGTCCTTAAAGCTTTGCCGATCTTGCCAATTTCAGTTTGCAAGCCGGTTGCTTTTACCTGGGCAATACCTTGGCCTTGGACAACCAGGGTTCCGGAGAACACAAATGGTAAATCATCACCTCCGGGGCGGCACATATCCTTAACGCCATCTACGACCATTTTGCGTACCGGGGCCGATTCTCCGGTCAGAAGCGATTCATCAACCGAAAGATTAATGCATGAAAGAAGAACTGCATCAGCAGGAACGCGATCCCCTTCATGCATCACCAGAATGTCGTCCGAGACAACTTCCCGGCCGGCGATCCGTTTCTCCACACTGTCACGAATAACCAATGCACGTGGGCTGGAAAGATCGCGCAATGCTTCCAAAGCGCGTTCACTTTTTCGTTCCTGATAGAACGTAATGCCCATGACTACGAATACAAAACCGAGAAGCATCAGAGCTTCCTGAACATCCCCCAAGAGAATGTAGAGAATACCGCCTCCGACAAGAAGCAATAACATCGGCTCGCGAACGACAGATAACGCAATGGCAAGAACACTGCGCGGTTTTGCCGAGGGAAGCTCGTTATAGCCCTCTTCGAGCAGTCTCTTGTTTGCCTCCTGTTCAGAAAGGCCGCGGAAAGATTTGATGTTGAACTCACTATGCAACGTAGAGCTCCATTAGTGTAATGATAGGATATATTCGACGCAGATGCAGTTTAGCTCTGAAGGATTGATACACCAAAAATGATAATTGCTTTCCCATGATTTTTTGAAAACAATCATGTTCTTCACAGAAACAGCTTGAGTATCTGATAGTATTCATAAAGCATGACCAAGAACCAGACCAAAATAGCTATTCCAGTTGCCGCCGCGGATATGTCTTTGATTATACCGATCTTTTTATTCTCTTCCGTTACCAGAAAGTCGCAAATTGCCTCTATCGAGCTGTTGAAAAGTTCCGATACCATCATCAGGCCAGTCACGATCAGTATCGCCATCAAATCAATCCACTGTTTGAAGTGATAACTGGTCACCATAGTAATGACGGAAAGGACTACTTTATATGCCACGCTGTAATCATGCAGCACGCTGAACTTCAAACCATTCAGTATCACCATAAGCTTTCGGACTGGGTGATACCCCAGATCTCCAGTTCCCAGAAATTTGTTCCGCATACCTTTTCCCTCCATCCTTGCCCTAGGCAATCAAAACCATCCGAAGGACGTGCCATATTCAGTCAAAAGGACTTGAAGGTTTCTTACAGTTATGTCGGCGGCTCATCGCAAACTGTGAAATGTTCCATTAATCGATTGATTGTCATTCTATTATACTTCTTTTCCCGGAAAACCCCATTTGCCTATGCGAAAGCCGCTGCATCAGGACGACATTTGGATACTTCATTTCCTGTCAGACAAATAAGGACAAACCAGGCATGTTTCCTGACCATTCATCTGTCTGCGCAATCTTGACTTATATGATGCATGGGCGCAGGTGCTACTTTCCGGTTCCTTCCCATATCCTGGAAACAATCTTCGCTAAAGTATCAACGGCACCCTTGAGGCCGTTCTTTTCCAAGTCGCTGATAAGAGGTCCGCACAGCTTGATGAGCATGACCACGAGCCAGACGGCAAAACCCAGTAAGATAACGAAAATAATCAAAAAAGCAATTATTGCCAACAGAGCCAATCGCTTATTTTGAAATATTTTTCCGGACAATTCCCGCACTGCCTTAAACGCGAGACCGGAAAAGAAATGCTTGCCATGACTTTCGTGATGATTGTCATATCTGTGATTTACGTCTCGATAATTCCCATAGTGATCGTTATGTCCATATTGGTCATGATGGCTTGAGCTTCCTTTTAAGCTCCTGAGAATTTTTAAGAGGTCGCTGGACATAATATCCCTCCGATAATTGGATTTTTGTCTAAGAGAAAAGTGCCGACACAACAAAAAGCAAT
>JAJRAP010000246.1 GCA_028679855.1 Candidatus Methanoperedens sp. | reverse complement strand
GTTATACTTGACGGAACATTTTGAAAATTATGTATCGGAAGGACTATTGAGATGTATTAGTTTGATTCAGATTCAAAAAATTGTGACAGAAGTACTTTTGACGCCATAGCTTTAAAGTCCCTTATTACAGTAATTTCTGTAGGTGTAAGATTTCTCTCTTCAGGCTTAAGTTTACCTTCTTCAACGTTCATTACTTCTTCTTCAGGCATATCCCTATGTTCAAAAAAGAAATGAAATTCAAAATCACCACGAGGATTGATTGCTCCATAAGCACCATTAGCAAAATGCGTTTGGTATTCTTCAGGTTTTTTATAAACAAATCTAACTTTAGTGGGAATTTCTTGAGGTGGTTCGATTATTTCCATACATCCTCCAAACAAGGGTAGCTTATCAGTAACCTTTTCTTATTAAGTTCTTATGCTCTATATGGTATAAAAAAGTACTCATGATGACAGTTGGATGACTTTGACTTCTCATAACTTATTGGATAAACTTCGTGCCCCAAATTTTAGCGCCATAATTGTTGCTCTGGTTCAATATATTCTATGGATGCGCATAAACGCCTATCGCCTTCAGTCACAAACATCGTACTTATGTACGAAGCCTGTAGCTAGCGTTTTTAGCATGATGCACATCCTGTGTTTCGATATACCTGCTGACAACATCCCATCCATTCCCAACGCTTCCGTGGAAGCAGCTCGGCGCCCACATATGCTCGCCGCACCACTTCTTGAGATGGGGGAATTCTTTTCTCAGGATCCTGCTCGTCCTTCCTTTCACCGCAATTTCGATTATCTCAATACCCAGTTCTTTGCAGGTTTTACAGATGATGCCTTACGTGATCATCGCGACATCGTCCGTCAATATCTTTCCTCGATATTTCGGGGCGAAACTATTCATATATTCAAAAGAGGAAAAGCATATAAATATCAGGATATACGAACAAAGTACTATAGCTATTGGTGAAATACCATGAACGAAGAAATAAAAACGCAAATAATACCTCCTCATGTAGGTCGTTTCATAAAATGGGGAAAAGAAGACTTTGAGTTCTTTTGGGAAAAAGCAGCAATAAAAGCCCAGGATGAGATTTATTGGTTTAGAAAGTGGGACAGGGTATTCAGTTGGGATGAAGACGTCTTTAAGTGGTACCCTGGCGGTGTTACAAACATCTGTTACAACTGTGTGGATTATAATGTTGAGAAGGGCAGGGCGGGTAGAGCGGCATTAATTGCCGAGTGCGGAGAATCAGGAGAAATAAACATCGTGACCTATGGGCAGCTTCTTGCAATGTTAAAGAGATATGCGTCCGCTCTGAGAGGCATAGACGTGAAAAAGGGAGATATTGTGGCGATTTACATTCCTACATGTATCGAATCTGCTGCTGCTATGCTTGCATGTGCAAGAATCGGTGCCATTCATGTTGCAATATTTGCAGGCTTTTCGGGAAAAGCTGTAGCTGACCGTCTTAAACTCTCAGGAGCAAAATACATTCTGACACAGGATGAGAGTTCAAGAAGAGGGAAACCAGTACCACTCAAGAAAATTATTGACCAGGCATTGGAGATCTATCCAGCCGAGGTCAAAAAAGTTGTTGTACTCAGAAAAAACAAGGAAAAAGAGACGCCTATGATGAGAGGGAGAGATATATGTTGGGAAGATTTTTTAGAGATGGGCAGAGGCTACAGCTCTGCTGTGGAGAAGGTTGAATCTAACGAGCCGCTCTTTCTGCTTCCTACATCAGGCACCACAGCAATGCCCAAGGTCACTGTCCACAACCACGGCGGATATCAAATATACGTATATTCTATGGGTCAATGGATATATAAATTGAAGGAGAGCGATGTATGGTTCTGTACATCAGACATCGGCTGGATAGTGGGTCACAGCTACAACGTATACGGTCCGCTGCTCACAGGCTGTACGTCCATTCTGTATGAGGGCACTCCAGACTTTCCCAGGCAAGACATGTGGTGGGAGATTATAGAAAGGAACAGAGTGACGGGTTTATGGGTATCTCCTACAGGTGTAAGAGGATTGATGAAACTTGGAATTGAAGAAGCACAGAAGCACGACTTAAGCTCAGTAGAAAGAGTTTTCAGCGCAGGGGAGGTTTTAAATCCGGCAGCATGGCAATGGCTGCAGGAAGAGGTATTTGGGAACAGAATCCCGGTAATTGACCACATGTGGCAGACCGAATCTGCAGGACCTTTAATAGGGAATCCTTATGGCTTGTCCCTGTTACCTATTAAGCCCGGATCCGCTGCAATACCTGTTCCAGGAGTTGAGGTGGACATTGTAGACGAAAAAAGCGGTCATTCCATGCCTCCCGGGGAAAAAGGCATTTTGATAGTAAAAAGACCTTTCCCGGGACTCACACCAGATCTCTGGAAGGAACCTGAGAGATACCTGGAAGAATACTGGGAAAAAATTCCATCCACAAGGGTATATTACACAGGAGATGCTGCTTACAAAGATGATGACGGCTACATATGGTTCGTGGGCAGGTCAGATGAAGTGATAAAAATCGCCGCACATAGAGTTGGAACTATAGAAATTGAAAATGCTCTCGTATCGCATCCAGCCGTGGTGGAAGCGGGTGTATCAGGAGTACCACACGAGCTAAAGGGACAGGTTGCATGTGCCTTTGTTGTGTTGAAAAGTGGGTACACGCCATCAGAAGAACTGAAAAACGAACTCCTGCTCCATGTGAGAAAAACCATGGGACCTTTTGTGGTAATTGGGGGCATAGAATTTGTACGCATGTTACCCAAAACCCGAAGCGGTAAAATAATGAGGAGGATAATGAAAGCACTGTGGACTAAAAAAGATCTGGGAGATCTATCCACAATCGAGGATGAAGCTTCTGTAGATGAAATAATGGACGCAGTCAAAAAGATGCAAAAGAGCCTTTAAGGATGATATATCTTATTGGGGAGAGTAGAATGGCTCGAACCTGAACCCATAGATGTCCTTTTCACCGAGCTTTCTGATTTTCCCCCATATCGGCCGCAGCCGCATGCCGACTTTGATGTCATCACCTTTCAGCTGCCCCAGTGCCCTGACGCCATTTGGGAACTCGACTATCCCAAGCAGCAGAGGGGTCATCTCGATCCCTTCAGGAAGCGCATAGAGCTTCGTGTAGGTGAGCAGCTTGCACTCATCGCCCAGCTCAACCTCTTCAAAAACTGTACCCTTGCATCTCAGGCAGCGCGCATGTCTTGGGTAATGCAGCATGCTGCAGCCCTTGCATTTGAACCCGACCATTAGCTCTTGCATTACATCCTCTCTAAGATGTGTGCGACGACATTATTTCCGAAGCCGCCGAAGTTGCAGCAATAGGCATGCTCAGCGCCCTTGACCTGTCGCTTCCCAGACTCGCCCCTCAGCTGCCAAACGAGCTCGACGACCTGCGCCACTCCGGTCGCCCCTATCGGGTGACCCCTTGCTTTGAGCCCGCCAGAGGGATTGATGGGCAGCTCACCATCGAGGGCAGTTTTACCCTCCTCGAGCGCCTTTGCCCCCTCCCCTTTCCTGAAAAACCCTGCGTCCTCGCTCTGTGCGATCTCTAATATCACGAATGCATCATGGAGTTCAGCCACGTTGATATCGCCTGGCATGAGCTTGGCCATCTCAAATGCTCGTTTAGAAGCGAGCTGCACTGCTTTCAGCACAGTTGGGTTCTCACGCTCATGTACGGCGTGCGTATCAGTCGCCTGCCCGAAGCCAGCGATTCTCACGGGCGCATCCGAGTAATTTTTTGCTTCATCTGCGGGACAGAGCACAACAGATGCGCCGCCATCGCTTATCGGGCAGCAGTGGTAGAGCCTCAGCGGGTCAGCGATCATTACCGAGTTCATGACCCCCTCGATGGTCACAGCTTTCTGAAGGTGAGCGTAGGGGTTCTTGAGAGCATTTGCATGGTTTTTGACCGCCACCATCGCAAGATGCCTCTCGGTGACGCCATGGTGCTGCATGTAGAGCCTTGTGAACATCGCAACTAACGAGGGCAGGGTCACGCCATGCACGTACTCCGTTTCAGGCTGGCTCAGGGTCGCAACGATGTCCGTGATGATATCGGTATCCACATGGGTCATCTTCTCCCCGCCAACCACCAGCACCAGGTCATGTGCTCCAGAAGCAACGGCGAGGAAACCGTTTTTTATGGCCGAACCACCTGAAGCCGGACCGTTTTCCACCCGGTCAGCTGCTGCCGGCAGCAGGCTGAGCTGATCGACAAGCGAACTCGCGATACCGGTCTGGTGGGTAAGTTCACCTGCCGCAAAATTTGCGACATAAACGGCATCGAAATCGCGATCGCCTGCACCACCGTCATCAATTGCCTTGAGCGATGCCTCCACTAAAAGTTCCATTAACCCCTTACCTTCGAGCCGCCCAAACTTTGTCATCCCACATCCGATTATCGCGACATCTCTCATTTAAAGACTAATTCCTTTAAAGACTTATAAACATTAGCGAAAAGTCAGTACATCCGCAGATTTTATTTTAAAAAACAAAAACTATTAATCTTTCTGCACTTATTAGGCCGTGTATGAAAAAAGTAGTACTTGCTTATTCTGGCGGTCTTGACACATCTGTGTGCATACCCCTGTTGAAAGAACATTATGGCTGTGATTATGCGATCACGGTTACCGTGGATGTCGGACAACCTCAAAAGGAAATAGAACAGGCTGAGAAAAAAGCTGCAATGATAAGCCAGAAACATTACACTATAGACGCAAAAGACGAATTT
>JAJRAP010000245.1 GCA_028679855.1 Candidatus Methanoperedens sp. | reverse complement strand
ACCTGACGAGGCGCAAAGGATCATTACTCTTAACAAGTCGCTGGATATCGTTCTTGAAGGAACAAAAACGATGATGGACAGCTTTTCAGCACGATTGAGGACCCCTACCTATGTCCTGTACTCGATCTTCATATTGATACCTCTGGCTCTGGTGGCGCTGATCCCTGCAGTGAGCATAGTCGGGGTAAGGATAGATACGGTAACTCTTGTCCTGATATATGATATAGTACTTCCTCTGGCAACGTTTTTCTACTCTGAATATATTCTCCTTCAGCGTCCTGCAACATTTGCTCCCCCGCATATTTCTGACCTGCATCCTGAATTATCGGGTATTAGAACCGTAAAAAAGATAACCATTTATACTGCACTTTCAGTGGGGGCGATCGTCGGAGTCTCAGGGTATATTCTTGTTTACATAGGGAATCCATTTGAAATAATTTCACAGGAAGCAATGTCAGGCCTTCTACCAAGGACTTTCCCCGTGGTCTGGGCGATCACAGCAATTATCACTATTTACTGCCTTGGAGTTTATACGCCGTATAAAAAAATACGGGATGGGATAAAGCAGATAGAAAGCGAATTCGCGGATGCCCTTTTTGTTCTTGGAAGAAGGATCTCTGAAGGGCGGTCGGCTGAAGAGGCTTTCGGGCATACATCTGAAAACATGAAAGGTTCTAAGATAGGCGAAGTATTCGCAGACGTGGCAAAAAACCTCACAGGCATCCGTACTACCCTTCATGGTGCAATATTTAATGAAGAATACGGGGCTTTCAGGTATGTGTACTCTGACAGGGTGCATACCACGATGAGAATGTTCACAGAGAGCGTACATAAAAGCAATGAAGCTGCGGGAGTGGCTATTATAAAGCTGGCTGACCATCTGAAGGAGCTTCAGGAGGTGGAGGATAATATCAAACGGTCACTTTATGATGTTACTTCGACGATGAGGGCTACCGCAATGATATTTGCCCCTCTGATAGGTGGCGTGACACTTGCGCTCTCTGAGGTTATCCAGAAAATTTTGCAGAATATTGCAAAAGAGGCTCAACTGCTCCCTGAGGAGTTCAATTTCGGGGGAATGATGAATGAAGCGGGTACAGGAATGACGCAGAGTGTTCCTCCTGACATATTCCTGTTAGTCATAGGGCTCTATATGGTCATCCTGGTGATCATCTTGACCAGGTTTGCAGGTGGTATCGAATACGGCGGCGACAAACCACAGTTCATGTACGACCTTGGGCAGATGCTTCCAATGTCCATCCTTGTGTTCACGGTAACGACTATTATCTCAAGATATTTATTCAGTTCAATGGTCTGAAACCGGAAAACAAGTCGATGTTCTTAAATATCAATAGGACTCAGTGAAAAAACTCGTGATATTATGTTGCGTTCGAGAAGATTCAAAAATGATGAGCAAGCTATTGAATTACCCATAAATATAGTTGTAATGCTTGTTGTGGGCATGGTAGCACTTGCTGCACTGCTTGCGATCATACCAAAATCCAAAGAGAACCTGAGCGTGGATATAATAGATGTCAAAGTGAGCGATGATCCTACGACCAAAGGCAATACAGCAAAAGTTGTGGGAGCTGCAGATCATGCAGTAACTGTCAATATTAAGGTATACGATAAAAATAACAATCCGGTGGAGAAAGCAAGCGCTACTTTAACCGGAGGTGGAGGATTCGGTACAGACCAGACGAACAAGACCGGTCTGGCACATTTATACCTTGGCGGCAGCAGTGGATCTATGGTGACGATCAGACCGAACCAGCAGAGCGTTGAGCTAAAGCTTGTGGTAAAAGCCAATGGATTCTACGACTATGAGGATGAAAGGGCTGTCCTTTTAATTCAGACACGGGATTAACCAGGACAATGGCTCTGGGACTTCCCGTTAAAATGGTAGTTCTTACCATAGTAGGAATGGTAGGGCTTGCTGCAATGCTGGTTTTTATCAATAATAGCGAAGCTGCGATCCCAAAGCCCATGCATGCAAATATTAACGGAAGCAGCCTTATCATACTGTCCGAATCCCCTGACCTCATTGAACTGCCTGTTGAGGTCATCAATTCCAAAGATGGCACACCTGTTGAAAAAGCCAGCGCGGCGCTCTCAGGGATGTCGGCGGCATCGATAAACATCACCGATAGCAGGGGAGACACGGTGCTTAAATTCAATAAAAGCGATCTCGAATTAACAGCGCAGGAAGGATATCTGAAACTCACTGTCAGGGCTGCGGGCTTTCGTGAGTATGAGAATGAATTCGCTGTAAAAGTGGTCAATTAATCATCGAAAACGAACTCCGGGTAATATGAGTTCGTCCCGGTTCGTTTTAGTTCGTTGTTTAGAAATTGCAAGGCTTGTATGAAGCTAAGGGTTGAAATATGCTTACATTAATATTACATGAAATTTAAGTGTAGGACATGAACAAGGAACTGTACAGACCAATAGCAAGGGCTATAACGGCTCTTATTCTTATAATACTTATCAAATTCGCTGCTGTGCTGACGCTTAAGAAGACTGTAGAATTCTATTCTTTTGTGGATATTGCGTTATCTATTGCCGTGATAATAATACTGCTGAAGTTCAGGGTTGAATTCAACAATGTAATAACCAATGAAGACTCACGGTCTATAGTAACAGGGCTTGTTCTTACGCTTGTGATAATAACGTTGTACGTTACATTTCGACCTTATTCCGAATTCCTGCCTTCCGGGATTTATCATATCGTTTTTTTCCTGCTCCTCATTGTGCCGTTATATTTTCTATGGGAAGTCGTTCATAAGAATGCAGACCGTTTATCAGAACTTTTTATCCTGACTGAAAAAAGGATAATATGTTCCTGCGGACGGGAAAACCCAACATCAAACACTTACTGCAGCGGGTGTGGTTCGCTCCTGGCCCAAAGAGGGGATTCAGAGTAAATGAATGGAAAAACCGGATTTTCTACGCGTGCGATCCATGCAGGTGAGAAGAAAACAGAGATCGGAGCTATGGTACCCCCAATATATCAGACCGCGCCTTTTGTATTCAAAGACGCAGCCCACGGGGCAAGGTTGATGAGCGGGAAAGAAAAAGGTTATGTCTATTCCCGCGGTCTGAATCCTACCACTGAGGTGCTTGAGGAAAAGATAGCTGATCTTGAAGGTGGAGAGGCTGCACTGGCGCAGGCATCTGGAATGGCAGCCATCAGCGCGGCGGTATTAGCCTCGGTGAAAGCTGGCGACCATGTTATCGCAGATGAAGTAATATATGGAAGCACATACGACCTTTTCGTTGACCTCGCAAAATTCGGGGTAAAGGTGAGTTTTGTGGATACATCTGACCTCAACAATGTTGAAAATGCGTTCCTGCCTGAAACAAAGCTTGTTTTCTTTGAGACCCCTGCAAATCCGACCATGAAAGTGACAGATATAAAGGCGGTGTCTGATATCGCACATGAGAAAAGGTCACAGGTTGTGGTGGACAATACCTTCATGACCCCTTATTTCCAGCGACCTCTATCACTT
>JAJRAP010000244.1 GCA_028679855.1 Candidatus Methanoperedens sp. | reverse complement strand
GCATGAACAGCCGTTCATGAGGGTTTGGGTATAGAAGTCCTTTTGAAACTATGAATGATGCGATTATAAATTTACCCCAACATGTCTGTGGACACTAACACTACCATAAAAAAAGACATGAATTCCTTTATCGGAAGAAAATTCGAAAAAATCTGCCGGGAAGCCCTTATAGAAATGAATAAACAGGAACATCTACCTTTTCAGTTCAAGACTATCGGCGGATGGTGGCATAAAGACCGGGAGATAGACATCATTGCCATGAATGAAGAAACATAAGAGATATGTTTCTGCGAATGTAAATGGCAGTCTGCGCAGACAGGACTGCTTGTCCTGAAGGAATTACAGGAAAAGGCAAAGTTCGTTGAATTTTTCAATGACAGGAGAAGGGAATATTATATGATTATTTCAAAATCCGGCTTCACTGTATCAGCACGAAGATATGCGGCTGAACAGAATATTACCCTGCTCGACCTGAAAGATATGGGAGAGATTTTCACAGCATACAAAAACTTGATATGCAGAAAGCATCATTCAGGGCGCAGGTGATAATATGAGTGAATGTTTCCTGTGCAGGACCGCCATTGAGCCGGTCAATGATTCTGAATTAGAGGGCGTAGACCTGTGTGTTGACTGCTGCGATAACCTTGACACTGTGGTCAGGGATTACCTGACATCAAGTCCGGGCGGCTTAGACCTGGTTCTTGATATCCTGGTGGATGACCTTTCAAGCGCAGAGAGCAGGCTGAAAGAGCCGCTTATGGATATTATCAGAGAAGTGATGACGGAAGAGTAATATAAAATTACAATCAATCCATCCAAAAAATCACACCTTTCTATTTTCCGCGCGCCGCTCTTATTTCTTTTTTATATCTCCTTGAAGCAACGCTCACCATGTCCCTAGGGATCGAGTGTTTGTTGAGTATCAGGTAATCTTCGATGATAGTCAACTCATTCTGGTATTCAGGCGCTATCAATCCCGCATACTCGACTCCGTCGCTTGTCAGGACATATTCGTACCGTTGCTTCCACTTGCCATTCTTCTCAAAATACCGCAGGTCTTCATCCACCATCCCCATTGCCACAAGAAGCTGGATATCCTCGAAGAGCTTATCGCTGTAAGGGAATCCGTAGCGGTTGTGGAACCTGTAATCAAGCAGGTTGTGCAGCTTCTCTACCTTCCCGAGTTCCCTTACCAGATAGTATATCTTTGCGATATTGCGAAGCCTCGGCATGGTAATCCTTCCATCCGCCTCTGTGCTGAACAGCCTGTGCGCACTGTAAAAAATGAGAAGAAGACCTTCGATAGGTAGATAATTATCGTTCCTGATAAAGTGCAAAAGCGACGGTGATAGGTTCTCTATTCCCAGCAGGAAATCATGAGAAGCATGTGAAAGAGTGGAATTGTCTTCGGTTTTTGAGAAAACGCAAAGCGATATCTGGCGGGAGATGGCTCTCACAAGACCGTTCGCAAGGGCTGACTCATCGTAGAAAAAACCCTCTTCGTCACCCAATTTGACCCGCGTGCTCTTCGGGATGCCGCTTGCGACATCAAGGTCAACGAGCACTGATGCACCGTACTGTTTGCCGAACCGCTTTGCAAGCTCGTCCTCGAACATCTTCTTTGCCACACCGTTCCTGGCAATAGTGGAGAGCGCCATGCGCGTCTTGGGATTCAGGTTCTTATGCGTGAAGCGGGATACCGCATTGCAGATGCTGCCATTCCTGATGTTCAATATCAGTTTTTTTGCGCCCGCATCGCCATTTGCTTCTATGAAGTTCAAAAGGTCGCCGTCGTTGTATGACGTGAAAAATGAAAAGACAATGGATTTAACATCATTTCCCGAAGCTGCATAGCGTGATAGGGCGTTCTCAAGGGCGTGCAGCAGCATCACTCGCGCCCCTTGCGTCCTTGGATTGTGGATTATTGCTGAATAATGATGCGCTCTGGCTATTAACATGGACTCAGCCGCAGTAATTGCCATGTCCTCCTCGTAGCCTTCTCTTCCCCCCAGCACAAGCCTGCCGCCGAACAATGACAGGCTTCCTACTATCTGGTCAACATCCACAAGTCCGAGTGAAACGCCAGTGTGGTATGAGTCGCGAAGCAGGAAATCTATCCTATCTGCATCAATGTCGTTTGAGATTATCTGCGTAAGATACGGCACTGGGAGAGCATCAATGTCGCCTGTTGCCATTTTTGCGATATCGCTGAAAAAAGAAGAAGCATTTCCTGTGCGCTGTGCGATTTCCTGTTTTGTAAGGAATGAATTTGATATTATGTACCTTGAGAACATCTCGTGGTTCACGAATTTTTTCCCGTTCATTACGGGTTGATATGCCGGATTTCGCTTCAGCACGCTCTCAACCACATGTGAAAAGGCGCTGTGACCGATGTCGTGAAGCAGTGCGGCAAGTCTGACTTTGGCAATCTCCTCTTCTTTTAGACCAAGCACTCTTGCCATCTTATCTGCGATAAAAAGCGTCCCCACACTGTGCTCAAAGCGCGTATGGTTCGCGCCAGGGAAAGCGAGGTCTGCAAG
>JAJRAP010000243.1 GCA_028679855.1 Candidatus Methanoperedens sp. | reverse complement strand
TGGATATGTGGATTTTATTTCTTCAAGATTCATTGTACTATCGTGCAACAATCACGGTTGCATCATCCTCATCTTTTCCGAATAGCTTCATTATCTCGTCTGCTGCCTCCTGGACATCCTTTTTCAAGAGTATGGAGGCAGGATAGCGTAACACTTTGGAAGAAATTCCATCAGAATGCATGAGAATAGTATCTCCTGCGGTATAAGGATGTTTGTTTTCTTTTATCCCCGGCATATTATATCCCACGATCCCATCTCGTGAAATAAAGTGCACTGGCTTTCCGCCTATTACGCGGGCGCTGATATTTCCAACCCCGGCAAAACTTAGAATCGAATGATCGAAGTCGATGAAGAGCATCCCCATGACAACACCGTTTGTTTTCCTGAGTTCAATATCGCAGTACTTAAAAATTTCTGCCAGTCCATGATCATAATGCTCCTCTATACATTTCATACATTTGCTTGAAGCAACTGCTGCCGACTCTCCATGTCCCAGACCATCTATTACAGATATTAGAACTTTATTATTGAATTCCTTAATTAAATACATATCCCCATTATACTTATTGCCAGGATTTGGACGTGTAGCTACACCAAATTTCATTTTAACCACTTTCTGATGATCACGGTAGTACCCTTACCTGCGCTGGAAGTTATCTGGAACTCGTCCATGAGTCGCTTAGCCCCCGAAAGACCGATTCCAAGTCCACCAACAGTACTGTAACCTCCCTTCAGAGCGAGTTCAAGATTGACTATCCCGGGTCCTTCGTCCCTGAATATTATCTCGATCCCTTTTTTATCGTTCTGAATTGTTTTGATGGTGACCGAACCTCCGCCTCCGTGGACAACCGCATTACGGGCAAGCTCGGAGATTGCTGTAGTGATCCTGCACTGGTCTACAATCCCGAAACCAGCATTTGCTGCTAAATTTCTACCAAAGCTTCTCACAGAAATTATATCAGATTCGTTTTTGACTGGCAGTTTGTCTTCACTCATAAACTACGTCCTTTTCTGATTTTAAAGCTTCTCGCAAAAGGTTAATGCCCCGTTCAAGATTGAGGGCGGTTTGGATATTCCATTTAATCCTCAAACCAAGCTCGACAAGGGTCAGAGCAACCGCTGGCTGCATTCCCACAACCACGGTTTTTGCTCCCAGCAGGGTTGCTGTGGTTGCGATAGAAGATAAAGATCTTGCCATGAAGCTATCTACTATCTTGAGGGCTGTGATGTCAATAATCAGACCTCTTGCGTTGGTTTCTTTTATCTTATCAAGAATATCCTCCCTCAGCTTGTCGATTTCATCGTCACTGAGTTCGGTCTGAAAGGATACGATTAAAAAATCCTCGATTTTCAGTATGGGTATCTCCATTTCTTACCTCTTTTCCATCACCACAAGCTTGAGCATCTCGTCTGCAAGTTTCACGCCGGAGCGAAGGCTGCCTCTCGTAGTCATCATGGACAGGTCGACCCCCAGAGTAACAAGAGTCTGGGCATTGGCAGGGCTGATTCCAGTTATTATGGTATCAGCTCCAAGCATCTTGGCTGCCTGTATGGTTTTAATCAAATGATTAGCCACTGCGGTATCGATTATAGGCACACCAGTGATATCGATTATAACTACAGAAGCCTGGGTATCCACGATGCTGTTCAGAAGCTGCTCCACGATCTGAGCTGCCCTCGCAGAGTCTATTGTACCTATCAGGGGAAGCACCAGAATCTGGTCACGTATCTGCAGCACAGGAGTCGAGAGTGTAAGCATTGCCTGCTGCTGGTCCGTAATCTTCATTTCCCGTTCTTCTACGAAAGCAAGAGCAACAATGCTTAGAATCCGGTTTGCCACAGGTTCGTAGACGCCCAGTACCTTGTATAGTTTTTCAACATCTTTCTGGTACTTATAAAAAATAAACCTGCCGTAGACATCCCGCAGCTTCAGCATGCCCATTATTATCTGGTCTACGGTCATGGCTTCCAGCACGCCCTTTTTCGCCATTTCTCTTGCATATTTTTTAGCAGCCTCGTACATCCCTGTCTTAATGGTCAAAACGCAGGTATCGTAGATAGCTGTAGATTGCTGCTCTATCTCGAGCGACGAAAGCTTTTCCAGCAAACCCATTTCAGTCATTTCCTTTACCCACTGTTTTTTCAGCTCAGTTGCATTATCCTCTAACAGCCCGCTGAGCTCTTCGACAAATTCTTCTTTTTCTGTCAATTTAAACTCCTCCATTCTTTTAATACAATAGGTTCATCAGCGTGTTTTGTCCATTTAAAGATTAATTTTCTATCTAATGAACTTTTAGGTTGGTATGTTACGCCAGGCAAATAGAGACCGTTTTAATTCGGCAGTGTCCTAATTTAGAATACTTAATTAAAAATTAAAAAATTCCTCCCAATTCCATTGATGGTCGGCTAAACCTTCCAACATTGCAGGCGTCTCAGTTTTAGTTAACTTATCCATAAAGTTCCAATATAAATGAAACAATTCGTAGGAATTTATGAGTTTTGTTTTCTTTTTTGAAAAGCATTTTGTTTTTCTAACTAATCTCCCCTGCCTTTCACGATTAATACTATTCATATTTTCAATATCTGTCGTCTCGATTTCATCAATGTTAGGAGTTCCATAAATGACTTTTTTGATTTTTTCAACAATTTTACCTCCTTCCCTAATTTTTATAACTTGTCCATAGTCAACACACGTCTCTGCATAGTACTCAGGAATAGTATTCGTATAGTCTTCATGTCCATCAGAAAATATCTCAATTTTCTTATCTGGAAAAGGTAATTGTATTCTATCAAAAACTTTCTCAAATAATTTCTCACATGATTCTTTTGTTCGTTTTCCAATTTCATAAGCTACAATAAAATATGATCCCCTCTTTATGAAAATGAATATCCAGGCATCACCTTCGCTATCTGAATTTGGGCTTCCTTGCTCAACTTTTTTTTGTTTTTTTTTACAACCGTCCACATTTCATCAACCTCAAATTGTCCGAGTTTAACATCATGAAGAAGTATTGAATTTACAAACTCAGCATGCAACGCAAGATCTTCTAATAGATACCCAATGGTATCCCTGTGGTGTCCCGTTAATCGTTCAATCGATCGAATGCCATTTTTCTCCACAAGGTGCTTACATATATTGATTATCTCAGATTTTGATAGATGTTTATGATACAATAGGGTACCCTTTGTCTCCATAAAAAACGAATTGCAATGATGACAAAAATATCTTTGATGGCCTGTACTGTATTTACCGCGTTTGATAATATCTTTACCTTCTTCACTGAGATAGTAACTGCATTTCTCGTTTTGACATACAACCTTGATTTCTCCACGTAATCGAACCATATTTATCACAAATATGGATATGATTTCAAAGTTTATTAAGTATCGTATTTTAGGACACTGCC
>JAJRAP010000019.1 GCA_028679855.1 Candidatus Methanoperedens sp. | reverse complement strand
TTGTTACTGTATCCCCTATCCTCCCAGAAGCCCATTTGCTGCTCATGGATGAAAACCACCCTTCTTACCCATTTAGCGCTTTTGTAAGCATATTTTTTCGGCACAACGAGCCTGAGGGAGCCCCCGTGTGCGGGTTCAAGCGCCTCTCCATTAAAAATGTAAGCGAGGAGCACATCAGGTTCCATAAGCTCAGTAATGGGAAGACTGGTAGTGTACCCGCCATCGCACTCTATCGTAACGAACCTGGCGCTGGTTTTAGGTTTTAGCATCTTTGCAATATCCCTGAATCTGACCCCCTCCCACTTATTATCGAACCTGCTCCATCCTGTCACGCAGTGGAAATCGCTGACATCCGCGGTCTTTTCAAGTTTCAGGAATTCATCATAAGTAAGCCTGACCGGATTTTCAACAAGTCCCTCGGCGCGAAAATCCCATGTTTTCCTGTCAAATTCAGGCACTTTTCCGAAATGCAGGATAGGGAAATCTGTTGTCATGCGCTGATGAGGAGGAAGTCTTTGCATGATCTTAACCCATTTATTACAGGTGATGGCAGGTATTAAGGTCACCGCTTCTCAGTTTAGCCTTTTAACCTGCTAAAAAACAGTCATATCCTTTCCGTCATTCTTAAATTTCGTATCAGGTGCATCAGTGTCTCAGCCAATCCTGTGCTTTGAACCATGTTGTTTGTGCAATGTAAAATATAAGTATTAATTCGCCTATATCAATCATGTGAAACTGAATGATGTCAAAAAATAGATATGAAAATATTTTATTGAATGAAATTCAGGGGCTATCTGAAAGAGAATTGTCCAAAATTGTAAAAACCATACATTTCCTTAAAGAAGAAATAATAAAGGAAAAGCATGGGAATGTGGCAGATATTCTCAAATTTTCCGGTATCTGGAAAAACATGTCCAGGAAAGAATTAAATATTTTTTCAGAAATTTTGAAAGAACGTGAAAAATTCAGTAAAGGAAGGACTATTATTGAATAGCTTCACCTTAGATACTGATATAGTAATTGAAATTCTCAGAGGCAACGAGACCGCAGTGAATAAAATGGAATCCTTTCCTCAAGAGACTTTAATCAACATTACAGGTCTGACAGTATATGAATTATATAAAGGGGTTTTATATATAGGATCTAAAAAGTTGGAAGACGATCTGGTAAATTTCATACAGAGTGTCGAAGTTCTCCAGCTTGATTCTTATATTGAGAGAAAAGCCGGTGAAATCTATGCATACCTGAAAAAGAAAGGAGAAATCATTAGCGATGCAGATATTCTTATTGCTGCTACTGTTTTGGTGAATGATAGTGTGTTGGTTACAAATAATGTGGAGCATTTCAAGAGAATAAAGGGTCTAAAAATTGAAAATTGGATTCAATAATTACTTATGATCCAGACTATACATCCCGAACACTTTTTTCAGATAGTACCCGGTATAAGACCCCTCTGTCCTTGCCACTTTTTCGGGCGTCCCTTCAGCAACTATCCTCCCGCCGTTATCCCCTCCCTCAGGACCCAGGTCTATGATGTGGTCAGCCACCTTGATGACATCCAGGTTGTGCTCTATGACAACGACACTGTTCCCTGCATCCACGAGCAGGGAGAGCATATCCAGAAGTTTCTGTATGTCGGCAAAATGCAGACCGGTTGTGGGTTCATCAAGGATATAAAGTGTCCTGCCAGTACTCCTTTTACTGAGTTCTGCGGAGAGTTTGATGCGCTGCGCCTCGCCTCCTGAAAGAGTAGTCGCGGGCTGCCCGAGCCTGATGTATCCGAGACCCACATCAAAGAGGGTCTTAAGCTGCCGCTTTATCACGGGGATATTCTCAAAGAATGAAAGCCCCTCCTCCACGGTCATATCAAGGACTTGCGCTATGTTCTTTCCTTTGTATGTGATTTCAAGGGTCTCGCTGTTGAATCTCTTCCCGTGGCACACCTCGCAAGGCACATAAACGTCAGGCAAAAAATGCATCTCGATCGTGATGATCCCGTCGCCTTTGCAGGCTTCACACCGTCCTCCCTTCACATTGAAGCTGAACCGCCCTGGCATATAGCCCCGCGCCTTCGAAGAAGGGAGCTTCGCGAAAAGGTCACGAATCGGAGTAAAAAGCCCGGTGTACGTGGCAGGATTTGAGCGTGGCGTCCTGCCTATGGGGGACTGGTCGATTATTATAATCTTATCGATATTCTCAAGCCCAATTATTCCCCTGTGTGCTCCAGGTTTATCTTTTGCATGGTAAAATCTCCGCGCAAGCGCCTTATAAAGTATCTCGTTTACAAGAGTGCTCTTTCCCGAGCCTGAAACACCTGTGACGCATGTCATCACGCCAAGGGGGATATTGACATCAATCTGCTTCAGGTTGTTCTCGCCTGCTCCCACAATCGTTATTTTGCCTTTCGGATTTCTTCGTTTTGGCGGTATGGCTATCACTTTTTTATGGCTCAGGTACTTCCCGGTAAGTGAATTTTCACAATTAATGACATCCTCCTGGCTTCCTGTGACAACCACCTCGCCTCCGTGCACACCAGCACCCGGTCCCATATCAACGATAAAATCGGCACTGCGTATCATCTCTTCATCGTGTTCAACCACTATCACCGTGTTCCCCAGGTCGCGAAGCTGGGTGAGCATGTTTATAAGCCTGCTGTTATCCCGCTGGTGGAGGCCTATGCTGGGCTCATCCAGGATATACAGCACACCGACAAGGCTTGAACCAATTTGCGTGGCAAGCCTTATTCTCTGGCTCTCTCCACCCGACAGCGTGCCGGCAGCCCTGTCAAGGGTGAGGTAATCCAGCCCCACGTCCATCAGGAAGCCAAGACGTGCCCGCAGTTCCTTCATAATGGGTTTTGAGATTATCACCTCTTTTTCAGAAAACGCAATGCTTTCCAGGAATTCAAGCGCTTTCTTCACTGACATGCGGGTAATGGTTATAATGGATTTCTCCGCCACAGTTACCGCAAGACTGGACGGTTTCAGCCTCTCACCATTACATACAGTGCACGGTTTTATGCTCATGTACTGCTGTATCCTTTCCCGCGCCTCCTCTGACTGCGATTCCCGGTATTTACGCGCCAGATGTGGGATTACTCCTTCAAAAACGCTCCTGTGTTCCCAAAGCCCGTCCCTTACTCGCGGAACATACCTGAAAAGCACTTCTTCGCTGCTGCCATGCAGCAGCACCTCTACATGTTCTGGTTTCAGTTCTGAGAATGGAGTGTCAAGCGAGAAACCATAGTGTTTTGCCACGGACTGGAGCATCTGGAAATAATACCCGTGCTCATATCCCCATGGCTCGATTGCGCCCTTGCCAAGGGATATACTCTTATCTGGTATGATGAGGTCAGGATCGAATTCCATGGTGCTACCGAGCCCCTGGCAAGCTGGACAAGCGCCCCGCGGGCTGTTGAACGAGAACATATTTGGCTCAAGCGGTTCAAAACTGATACCGCATTTCGCACATGCTGCATGTTCACTGAAAAGAAGCTCTTTGCCCCCAATTACCTCCACGACGACAATACCGTTCCCCACCTTCAGTGCAGTAGCTATTGAATCAGCAAGCCTCTCCTCTATCCCTGATTTTACTGCAATACGGTCGATAACAACATCGATATCGTGCTTCTGCTGCTTGTTAAGGCTTATTTCGCTAGACAGCTCATGCATCTTCCCGTCCACCCTGACGCGGGCGAATCCAGAAGCAGCGAGCTCTTCAAATATCAGCTTGTACTCGCCTTTCCTCTGTCTTGCGATTGGAGCAAGTACATGGAGCTTTGCGCCTTCATGAAGCGACATGAGCCTTCTCACTATCTGCTCCACTGTCTGAGGGGTGATCTGGCTTTTGCAGTTGGGGCAGTGCTGTTTTCCAATCCTTGCATACAGCAGGCGCAGGTAGTCATATATCTCTGTGACAGTACCCACTGTTGAACGGGGGTTCTTGCTTGTGGATTTCTGTTCGATGGAGATGGCAGGGGATAAACCTTCGATATATTCCACATCTGGCTTATCCATCTGTCCCAGGAACTGGCGGGCGTATGCTGACAGGGACTCGACATACCGCCTCTGTCCTTCTGCATACAGGGTATCAAAAGCAAGCGATGATTTCCCTGAACCTGAAAGCCCTGTGATCACTATCAATTTATTCCGCGGAAGCTCGAGGTCTATGTTCTTGAGGTTATGGACGCGGGCGCCCTTAATGATTATCTTATCTGTTGACATGCCTTCCTCATTCAACCCTCGATATCGCGCGCTTCACCTTGAGCAGCAGCTTTTCAGGCACACATTCAACAAGTTCAGGAGCAAGATGCACTGCGCGTATCCATGTCCGGGCAGATTTCTCAAAACTGCCAAGCTCATAATACGCACTTCCCATGCCGCAATAAGCCTCCGGAAGTTCGGGATCAATTTTTACTGCTTCCTGAAATGCTAAGATCGCCTCATGAAATTTTTCCTGTTCTATGTAAAAATTACCAAGATTATTATGGACAAGCACGCTTTCGGGATTGATCGATAGCGCTACATTGAATTCTGCGAGCGCCTCCTCGAACCTTCCGGATGATGCATAGATGCTGCCAAGGTTGCAGTGAGCTTCCAGATATCCAGGCATAAACCTTATCGCCTCCCTGAGCTTTTCTATGGCTTCATTCACCAGCCCCATCCTGTGATATGAGACAGCAATATTATTTAATACCTCAACATATCCCGGATCAAGCCTTAAAGCCTCATTAAATTCAGAAATCGCCTCCTCGTGCATTCCTGCCTTATCGTATGCGATGCCGATGTTGTTATGGATATTATGGGAGAGACCAATGCCTGAGGCGGCATGGAAATATGAATAATACTGAGCTATGTGCTTTGATGTTTTGTCATCAGATGCTGGAGCCTTGAGACTATAGTAATTTTTTTCTTTTTCATACTGCTTTGCATCTATCTCAAGTATGGAATCTATGCTAAAATCCACGAAGATCATGGAATCAGGAGTAAAATGATCTATCAAAATAAAGACATGCGGTCCTGAACTTGCAGCTTTAACTTCGCCTATTATCCGGTATATCATAATATAACCAAGCTGTGTGAT
>JAJRAP010000242.1 GCA_028679855.1 Candidatus Methanoperedens sp. | reverse complement strand
TGAGATTGAAATGCTGGAATACAAAGCCGATCTTTTCACGTCGCAATTTTGGCACTTCGCTTTCTTTTGCCTTTGTGATCTCCTTATCATCGATGAACACGCTGCCTGATGTGGGTTTATCAAGAAGCCCTATCATGGAAAGCAGGGTTGACTTCCCGCTTCCCGAAGGCCCGACTATGCTAAGGAATTCGCCTTTATCCACGTCAAAACTCACATCATTGAGTGCATGCACAGGAATTTTGCCCTGCATATACGTTTTTGTAAGGTTTCGTACCCGAAGCACAGGTTCATCCATATTTCATCGCCTCCATTGGTCTCATTTTTGCAGCCCTGTAAGCAGGAAGGATGCCTGAAACCGTGCCAAGGAATGTGGCAAAAAAGAGCGATATTGCTATAAGCCTGAAAGTTACAGCAAAAAGCACTGTTCCCATCGTGGCAAGGTACTCGTTCATGAAATAAATAAATATACTGCCGCCTGCTATTCCAATAATTCCCCCAAGGATCCCCATGAGTGCTGATTCTCCCATGGTAAGAAGAAGGATATCTCTAACCTCTGCGCCCATGGCTTTCATCAGCCCGAACTCCCTTGTCCGCTCCGACACCGACATCAGCATTGTGTTCATGACGCTTAAGCCCCCGATGATCGCAGCAAGAACTGCCGCGCTTATCGTTATCAGGTTCATAACCATAAGCATCTGCTCTGATTGTTTTCGAAGTTCCTGCGGAGAGAATGTCTTGATGTTCTCAACCCCCAGTTCAATGCGCCTTGACAGGTCTTCCGCATCCACACCTTCTTCTGGGACTGCCCAGATGTAAGTAAGTTGATCATCCAGATCATAGAATTTCTTTGCTAAATCAAGCGGGATGATTATCATATAATCAAAATCAGTGCTAGTGAATTCCATTGCGCCAACAACTGTAAAGTTCCTGGCAGTGGTAATAGTCGAAGCACGCTGCACCTTTTTAGATTTGATTTCGAGTTCATCCCCAACATTGAGACCATACTGGCGGGCGACGTTGCTCCCCACGACAGCCCTGTATCTATCCCCCGGGACAAGCAGCCTTCCCTGTGTGATTTTTATTTCTTTGAGCGTCAGTTCCTGTTTTTCCGGCGCAATACCCACAACGAAAGCCCCGAACATGCCGAGGCTTTCCATATCATACGGCATCCAGAGCAGCCCATACGCGTCAAAAACTCCTGGGATACGCCTCACTTTACTTACCATGGAGTCTACAAGACCTCCTCCAAAGAATCCGCTCTCAGGCACTATATAAATCTTATCAGACATCAGGTCAAGTCCACGGTCAGCATGCCGGCTGAAATATTCAGACATTCCCCCCATTACCATGATAGCGAATATCCCGAGCGCTATACCAAATACAGTAAGCCCCGTCCTCATTTTTCTCTGGGTGACGTTCCTGAGGATCAGGTCAAAATTATTCATATCGCAGCGCCTCCATCGGGCTCATTTTTGCAGCCCTGTATGCAGGATATGTCCCTGATATGATACCCAGTCCCGTGGCAAATAACATGGATATCACAAGCAGCCGGGGCGTTATCGTGAAAAGGACGGTACCGCGGGCTGCGAGGTATTCGTTAAGCCAATAAACAACGGCTCCACCGCCTATGATACCGAGAATACCGCCAAGGGCTCCCATCAGTGCAGCTTCGCCCATTGTCATGAAAAGTATATCCCGTGTATCCGCGCCAAGTGCCTTGAGTAGCCCGAATTCCTTTGTCCTTTCAGACACCGACATAAGCATCGTGTTCATGACGCTCAAGCCCCCGATGATTGCTGCAAGCACTGCTGCGCTCACTGTTATAAGGGTGAAAATGATAAGCGACTGCTCTATTTGTTTTCTCAATTCTGCAGGCGAAAAAGTCTTGACCTTTTCAACGTTCAGTTCTATCCTTCTTGCAAGTTCCTCTGTATCGGTATCTGGATCAGGGACAGCAAGTACGAATGATACTGTGTTGCCCCTGTTATAGAATTTCTGGGCTGTATCAAGCGGTATTATCACACCCCCATCAAAAAAAGAACCAGTATATTCCATTACTCCCACAACAGTAAAATTCCTGATGTTCGTTATCGACCTTGCTCGCTCAAGCTTCTTGCTCCTGATCTCTATCTCGTCACCTGCCCTGAGGTTGAACTCCCTTGCAACACTGCTTCCAAGCACAGCCCTGTAATTGTCCCCTGTCGCAAGTGGTCTGCCTTCTGCGAGCTTTGTATCCTTTAATACAGACTCCATTTTTTCAGGTGGGATTCCAATGACCATATCGCCTCCGAAGCCAAGGCTTTCAGGATCAAGAGGTGACTGCAGCATCCCATAGGCATCTGAAACACCTGGTATCCTTTTGACTTCGCCAGCTTTAGACTCGTTCAGGCTTGCACCAAAAAGCCCGACTTCGGGGAGAACCCGGATCTTATCTGCCGTAAGGCTGATGGATCTCTCAAACGTCGTGTTGAAATGCTCGGACATCCCTCCCATGACGATAACGGCAAAGATGCCAAGCGCTATGCCGAATATGGTAAGCCCTGTCCGCAGTTTTCTCTGTGTGATGTTCCTGAGTATGAGATCAAACATTCATCCACCTTTTAACAGCCTTGCTGCTGCTATCAGGACGATAATCGAAACAAGCGCGGCAAATCCTGGCGATCTATTTACAGGGGTCGTAGCTACAGCGGCAGGAGGTTCAGGTATGCGCATGACCGTTTCATATTTATCTATTGTCATGTTTTCCTTATTCACTGCCAGGATCTCAACATCGTATGTCCCGGGGGGAAGTCCTTTCCATACCACTCCTGCAGTGTCTTCTTTTCCTGAGACAAGTATCTCCTCAAGAGCCTGGCGGTATGTCTTTGTCTCACCAGTAACCTTGTTTTTTGCGTTCACAACAATGGCGCCGTCGAAGGGAACCTGGGAGTTTCCGCGGATGGTCACACTTGCGCCGTATTCATCTACCTCAACATCGTCGTGCAGTATTTCCACGTCATCTGTCGCGGTGAAATGTGATACATAAGTGTTTATAAGAGGATCGGCATAGAGCCTGTGGGTGTATATCTTGGCTCGGACAATATACTCTTTTTTCTCTTTAAGCAGGAAAGGCCACGTTATACTGACCTCCTGATTTACCGTGAGGTATATGTTATCTTTTACCTTCGTATAGACAATATCGTTGTTATCCATCAGTTCGATTTTTATATCAACCGGGCTGGGATTAAATGGCCGAAGCAAAAGCTGCACGCCAGTGTTGGTGGGTGAGAAATCCACTACATGGAAGCCGGGCATAGATACAGTGCCGTAGGATACCTGGTACGACCTGCTGGATAAAACCATGCTACCATCAAGTATGCTCACCTTTGCAGTATAGTAATCGTGCTGCGGTCTCTTTTCCCATAATATCACCTTTGTTGCAGTGCCACCTGCTTTTATGTCGATGGGCACATCATGGGATTCCACAGGCGTTCCCGCATAAAAGAGTTCAAAAATCGCTTTGCCCTGGAAGTCAGAAGTGGAATTGAGAGTTACATCGCTGCTTGTGAAATCTGAAAAGAAATCGCTTATTTCAACCTGAGCGGCTGCTGAACTTATAATTGCAAAAATGGCTGTAACGAGCAATACGTTTTTCATTGTTATTTTCCTTTTCTGGCATCGATTATCTGAAGCCTGCTCAAACACTCACCTCAACCTGCTGAATTCCGACAAATTGATATAAGCCAGTTTCTGGATCTTTTTCAATGTATGCGGTTAATGTAGGCATTAGAACCTCTATGATTTCAAGTGACTTATAGGTACTGAATTGTCATATACTTTATTTCGATTTCCATATGGCACCCTCGCAAGGGAAGCTCCAAATAAGTAAAACAAATTAAACAATTTTAATGAGAGACGCCCGTCTCCTATTGCATCCCTCTCTCTATCTCATCCAGGATCCTAACAACAGTCTCGCGACTGACAAAAAGCTCATGGATCTCCTCAAGGGCCCTGTTCCGTGCATGACTATCGATATTCCATTTAATGCCAGGATAATTTACATTCATTAAAATGAGTCCGTTCGCTTCCATCGGCTGGAGCGTATCGGTTATTGAGCAATCAAGCATCTTCGCAAGCCATCCCCCATATTTTTCGCCCTTTCCTATGAGTTTCAGGGCGGCGGCGATCTTCCGTACCATGTGCTGCATGAACCTGTTCCCCGCGATATCGAGATAGAACCAGTCGCCATCATTCCGGATAGATATCGTCTTTATGTCGCAGAGCGTTGATTTTCCCCTCTCTTCATCTGCAAAATACCTGAAATCATGCGTTCCTGGGAATATAGAAACTGCGTCTTTCATTTTATCAATATCAAGTCCCTTTCCCCAGAACACATACCTGTATTCCCTCTCAACCGCAGACATCCTGGCGTTGAAATCCTTTCCCACTTGCGCCCATGCATATATCCATATCTGGTGAAGATTACAGTTGATTGTTCCTGGTTTTGCAGCTTCAGCGCTCTCTGTATCAAAGGCGATCACCTGACCGAGGGCATGAACACCCCTGTCAGTTCTTCCTGCGGCGGAATATCTTGCTTTTGAGAGGTTCTTGAGCGCGTCTGCATCCCTGAGCGCCTTAAGAAGCTTACCTTCGATCGTGGGGACACCGTGCTGAATCTGGTAACCATAATACTCTGTGCCAAGGTAGGCGAACTTGAGTGCTACCCTCACACGTCTATTCCTCCACTATCTGACCCTTTGATGAGATCGTGACAATATCGACCGTTTTGCTCATGGCAAGAAATGTCTTGCTTATAAGACTTAAGCCTTGCGTATGATATTCATATCCCGGCTGGGCGCGAAAAATATGTGGATGCCATGCGTGAGGGATAGAAAAAGATAACTATTTAACTTGAAAAAATATATAAATATTCAAGTGATCTGATGCCTACTACGGTTGAAATAAAAGGCGAGTTCGAAATAAAAATAAAGCGGTTGATAGATGCAGGGTTATATGGGAATATAGCCGAAGCTGTTCGTGACGCACTGCGCCATATGCTCCGGGAATATGATGAGAAAGAGATCGCAGTGGGACTATACAGGCAGGAAAAAGTCTCGCTTGCCAAAGCTGCCGGAATAGCGGGGGTTTCAATAACCAGAATGAAAGAGATCCTTATTGAAAAAGGCATTAAACCCAGAATTGGAGTGGAAGGAGTAAGAGAGCTTTACGAGGACTATGAAACTTTGAAGGGGCCAAAAGATTGATAGTCCTGGATACAAGCGTAATAAGTGCGTTCGCTGAGATCGGAAGGTTTCCGCTGCTAAAGGAGATATTAAACCGGTTAAGTGCCAAAGCCATCATTCCGCACACTGTAGAAGAGGAGATCATATTCCCGGAAGCCATATCAGCCCTGAAGACAAATGGCGGATGGATAGGCATAGAAAAGGCGCAGGATTTTGAAAAATATCTTTTCATATTGCATGACGGCGAAGCGGGCGTTATTGCGCTGGCAAGAAAACATAGCTGGATAGCAGCTCTTGATGATCTTGATGCAAGGAAACTCGCAAAGAAAGAACATGTGAAGATAACAGGCACACTGGGATTGCTTAAAGTGGGCTATGAACTCTGTCCGATAAAAGATAAACTTGAACTCCAGAAAATAATTAATGAGCTGAGAACGGCTGGATTTTTTATGGCGACTGATATCATTGAAGGTATTCTGGATACGAAAAAGAAACTGTATAGTCCCGAAATTATTTCGCATCAAATTTTTCCCTGAAACTTCTGTTCAGGGCATGAAATTGACCGTCAAAAAAATTCGCTATATCATCAACAACAAGAAAAAAGGAGAATCGAGTGAATTAATTCGAAAAGACATGAAAAAATTAAAAAGAGTTCAATGCGAAATAATTATAGGACTACACAGCCCCATGCTACTGTCGATACGTTCGCTTTTCCTTCCCTGTCATACGTCAGATTGTGTTAAAACCCAACTTTTATCTCAACCACAAATCCCAAACTCAACCGATAACCGGTTCATATATTCAGAAAAACAATTATTTCATAGCTTCCCCATAAATCAAACACAT
>JAJRAP010000241.1 GCA_028679855.1 Candidatus Methanoperedens sp. | reverse complement strand
TTCTCTTTAGGACTATGCTTTCGAACAATATTATATATTCGTCTACTTATTAAAAGCGTAAGAATAGAAATCCAGATATAAGCTTCTATGATATGCGGTTTCTTTGTATTGCCATTATAATTCGGTCTCTTGAAAGAATTATCAAGTTCAAGCACGATGATTCTGAAGTGTTCGACATTATTGAAAAGGGGTTGGAGAACCTGGAGAATCAATCCAACGGTTTCTTGATGGTATAGAGCGCAAACATTGAATTCATGCCAAGTTAAATAAACTCCCAGGTATAACTCTGAACAGGTATTTATGCTGACAGGAAGAGTCCAACACGAACTCGAATTATTAAAGAGGCATGTCATTGTGCTCAAGAAAGTGATGGAAAGCGGTCCTATCGGGATAATGAAGCTATCGCTTGAAACTGGCATACCAGACCACCTTGTAAGGTACTCTCTTCACGTACTTGAGCAGCAGGGATTAATAGAGCCTTCTACGCAGGGTGCAGTAGCGACCAAGTCTGCAAAAGAGGCTTTCGTTGAGTTCAGGAATGAACTTACGCAGATCGGAGTTATGACCGAGCAAATTAAGCGTATCTGTCCCATTTAAGCCATCATAGTTAATAAAGTTGCAAAACAATATTTATTGTTAAGTTTACTATTATTGGGAGAACACTATGCAAGAAGCAATAAGAAAAGATGTCGCTGACATCGTCACAAAAGTGAATGATTACACATGGGACATTCCCATGAGTTATAAACAGGGGATGAGAGTGCCGGGGAGGATATTTGTTTCGTCAAAATTGCTCGCGAACCTTGAGCGTGAGACGCTTGAACAGACCGCCAACGTAGCCACGCTTCCCGGGATCCAGAAATATTCCATGGCTATGCCTGATGCGCACTCAGGCTACGGTTTCCCAATCGGCGGAGTAGCTGCTTTTGACAGGGACACAGGTATAATCAGTCCCGGAGGCGTAGGATACGATATCAACTGCGGCGTACGGATAATCAGGACTAACCTGACAGCAGATGAAGTGCGTCCCGGGATGAAAGATCTTATCGATCTCCTGTTCCGTGATATCCCCTCTGGCGTGGGCTCAAAGAGCAAGATACGCGCCTCGGATAAGGAACTCACCGACGCATTTTTTCACGGTGCGAAATGGGCTGTGGAGAGCGGATACGGGGTAAAAGAGGACATCGAGCACTGTGAGGAGAAAGGGTTCATGAAAAGCGCTGACCCCTCAAAGGTGAGCGATAAAGCCCGAACCAGAGGCAAACCCCAGTTCGGGACGCTGGGAAGCGGAAACCATTTCCTTGAGGTGCAATGCGTGGATGAAGTGTATGATGAAGAAGTTGCAAAGGTATTCGGTCTTGAGAAAGGTCAGGTCACGGTCATGATCCACTGCGGTTCAAGGGGTGCAGGTCACCAGATATGCGACGACTACCTGAAGATACTCGAACGTGCGACGCATAAGTACAGCATCGTGCTCCCTGACAGGCAACTGGCGTGCGCGCCTGCTGAATCAACAGAAGGGCAGAACTATTTTAAAGCAATGGCTGCGGGCGCAAATTACGCATGGGCGAACAGGCAGGTCATCACCCACTGGGTCAGGGAAGCATTCTCGCGATTTTTCGGGCGAGATATGGACGACCTGGGAATGCACCTGATCTATGATGTAGCTCATAACGTGGCAAAACTTGAAGAGCATACCATTGATGGAGAGAAAAAATTGGTGTACATGCACAGGAAAGGCGCAACCCGCGCCTTCCCGCCAGGGCACAAGGACGTGCCTTCAGTTTACAGGAACGTGGGTCAGCCGGTGCTCATCCCCGGGAGCATGGGTACGCCGTCCTTTGTGCTGCATGGTACAGATAGAGCAATGGAACTTACTTTCGGGAGCGCATGCCATGGTGCAGGGCGAGTATCAAGCAGGTCAGCCGCACTAAAGGCTTTCCGGGGAGAGGTCATCCAGAAAGAGCTTGCTGCAAAGGGGATATCTGTGAAGGCTTTCCAGCCTTCTGTGATCGCTGAGGAAGCTCCGGCAGTGTACAAATCAAGCGAGGATGTGGTGGATGTGGTGCATCAACTGGGGATCGCGCGAAAAGTTGTGAAGCTGATGCCCCTGGGTGTGGCAAAGGGATAGATCTTATTTAATCGTTGAAGAGCCAGAGGTTATTGAAATTCACTTGCTTTTCTCCAACCTTCTCACCGCAAAGTCCGCCGCTTTGTTGAGCACATCATAATTCTCAGCCACCATGGGACAGTATGCCATCTCTGTCTGGGCGAGTGAATAAATATTCATACCGTTTCGTATCGCAAGAGATAGCACGTTCATCCGCGCTGCCGCACCCTCCCCTACAGCCTCCCCGCCAAGCATTCGTCCAGTCTTTGCGTCTGCGAGGATCTTCACAGTGATGTCCTTTGAACCTGGATAATATTCTGGCTTGCTCTTTCCCTGCGCCTTTCCTGATATGGTCTCAAATCCTGCCGCCTTCGCAAAGAACTCGTTAAAACCAGTAGCAGCAACCTCAAGTCCCCCTATTAGTGAGACGAACGTCCCAAGCGCTCCTTCGTATGTGTCGTAACCTCCAGCGGCATTCGTTCCAGCCACCATACCCTGCCTGTAAGCAGGTGAGGACAACTGCATCATGGTTGGTCTGTTGTCGATCAGGCTAACGGTCTCGATGCAGTCCCCAACTGCGTATATTCCTTTGATGTTCGTCTCCATCCGCGAGTTAGTCCTGATACCCCATTTTCCCACTTCTATCCCCGCATTTTTTGCGATATCAACGTTGGCCCTTACCCCGGAAGCCAGGATAACCATATCTGTCTCGATAATTTCTTCACCCACGTTAACAGAACTGACAGGTAACCCGTTTACGCTGCTTACACTTCTATTCATTATTAGTCTTATTCCCTCTTCCTCGACCCTGCGCTCAACCATTTTTGCCATGTCTTTGTCAAGTGCGCGGGGGAAGGCATATGCCAGCATCTCCACTACAGTAACATCAAGTCCCTTCGTCCTTAAAGCAACCGCGATCTCAAGACCGATTGGTCCTGCTCCGACAACTACCGCTTTTTTTGCTTTTCCCGCTTGTTCGATTATCTTTCGCGCGCTCTCAAGGTCGTGCAGGACAAAAACCCCTCTGCCAAGCGCCTCCTTTGCGCCTTTTACTGGTGGAATGAACGGTGAAGCGCCCATACCGATGATCAGTGAGTCAAATGGAACTTTAAGTTTCTCTCCTGTCTTCAGGTTATTTGCATCGATATTTTTCTCAGAAGCATTTATTGCAATAGCTTCATGCCCAAGGAGTTTTGTAATCTTCTTGTCTTCGGGCAGGGAGAACCTCAATTTATCAAGACTCACGATACCCTCTATCGCAAAAGGCATTCCGCACGGTGAGAACATCTCATATTCCCTTTTCTCTATGATTATTATAGACGCTTCAGGGTCGGTTCTCCGTATCGCAAGCGACGCCGCAAAACCACCACTTCCAAGACCTAGAATTACTATTCTGGACATGCTCAATCAATTAACTACCAAGGTAAATATAACTTTTTGAAATAACGGACCAAATATCGGAAAAAAAAACAAGCTCATGATAGACTCATTCAGAAAGCCGCAGCAGTATGCCCGACCGCCTTGCGCTGATAATAGCCCGGTCAAGAGCAAAGATCCCTATCGCAAAATAAAATACCGCAAGTCCGAACCCGAGTAAAACATTTGCTGTGCCAGAGCCGTAGAAAGAGCGCATATATTCAAGGAAGTATGTGAGCGGTATGACACGCGCGATCATCTGCATGCCTTCCGGTAGCACAGACACAGGATAGTAGATTCCGCACACGAACATCATAATGCCCGTGATAGTCCATGCTGCCACCTCAGCGCGCTGCCCGAACGTCAGGATAGATATACATACCAGTATACCTATTGATGCTGAGGTCAGGAAAAGCCCGGCCATGAATACAAATACGGGTATCGCACCCGCAGCAAGAAAATTAAAGTCGAAAGCATAGAAGCTTATCACGACAAGGACGGCAAAGACAAGACCGCTTCGCAACATACCGAACAGCAGTGACCCCACCACAAGATGTATACCTCTGATCGGTGCTATGAAAGTATGTTTGACGCTCTTGCTCCAAACATCGAAAAGCATTACGTAGGCAATATCGATCTGGCATACCTGGACTATGCTGAAGGCTATTGCTCCTATCAGTATGAACGATACCTTATCCTGTTCCATCGATAAGAAACCTGTCATCAGTCCAATCGACATAAGACTGATAAAAGGCCAGAATATCACCTCAAAAACCGTAAAAAAATTTCGTTTAGCTATTATCCTCAGTTTAAAGATATAATCCTGAATTTTTTCAGTAAATTTTCAGTATTTACCTCAATTCGGTT
>JAJRAP010000240.1 GCA_028679855.1 Candidatus Methanoperedens sp. | reverse complement strand
GAATAGAACTAATATGTGTGCTGAGGATGAATCCTTTCTGTAATAAAAGATCACATTTAACAATTGAGTATTTAAAGTACTAAACTTACGGTTCAAGTAGTTGCAAATACTCCACTGCTTAATTATTGGTGCAGGTTCATCTGCGGCAAAACCAATGGAAAACTCTGCTCTTGCTGCTTATCCTGAGAATTTAGAATCCTACTTGCTTACTAATTTTTCCAGAGCCTTTCTTGGCATGTCCTTTGCTATATCTATTTTGGTTCTGCAAGCAGTAGGTATTCCGTGCTTCTTTGCCTCAGCTCTCAGGTCTTTAAGGGTAACTTTTTTTACAAGTTCTTCCAGTTCCATATGGTCACCAATCATTATTAAGCTCTCCATTCTTTAAAAAGTTATCTGCATACTCACAAATGTATCCCAGGCGCGCAAGATTTGTGGGATTGAAACTTGAGGACTTTGTAAAAATAGATGCAAAAATCTATATGTTGTAAAGTATAATATTAATCAGCAAAGCGATTTGCATGAGAGAAGCAATACTCAAAGTAACAATGCCGGATAACTGGGTAAAGGATGTCTGCAAAAAATATCCTAACCCCATCAAGTTTATTGAGTGTATGCCTTATGGTAAGTCCGGAGGTCGCGGGCTGATTGAGATAAAAGGGGAGAAGACCGATGAAATCGTAGCAGAGATAAAAAAACACCCGGATGTCTGCAGGATCGATGTATCTCATTTAAAAAATGGCGTTTTGGGTTCCGTTGTTACAGAGAGGTGTGCTGCATGCAGGGCTTTGACAGGCTCGGATTGCTTCCTGACCTCGGCTTCAAGCCTTGAAGACGGTGGTGTGGAATGGAAACTGATCACAGGTGCTGAAGGTTCTCTTTCAGATTTAATAGAGAATCTTGAAGAGAACGGATGCAGGGTAAAACTTAAGAGCGCTATTCATTTGAGCAAAAAGAGTTTGCTTACCAACAGGCAGGAAGAAATCATCAGGGCAGCATTTGAAAAGGGCTATTACGATTATCCCAAGAAGATTACAATTGAAAAACTTGCAAAAATGTTTGACATATC
Source organism: Candidatus Methanoperedens sp. (assembly GCA_028679855.1). Classification (GTDB taxonomy): domain Archaea; phylum Halobacteriota; class Methanosarcinia; order Methanosarcinales; family Methanoperedenaceae; genus Methanoperedens. The sequence goes on along the minus strand of JAJRAP010000240.1, from coordinate 3,487 downwards.
CCCATCTACCTTAGGTGAGATTATCCAGAGGGGAGAAAAGAAAATTATTTTAGAGCGTTTTTACAGAAAAACATGGGACTTCTGACCACTGGTTACCCACCTCGTTTATCTGTGCTCGTGGACAATATCAGCCACGTTGTTAGTAATTGCAGTTCCATGTAAGGTGCCGACAGCTATGATATCCCGTATATATGCGGGAAAAAATATAATTCCAATCAGTGTAAGCTATTCTTCATTGATACAAACAGAGAAGAGATAATCCCGAAGATAGTTGAGATTCTGCAGCGGTTCAAGTGTGATCTTTGTGCATCCTGCTGCATAATCGCTATGCTGTTACCTATATTACCTATGTTGCAGCGGTTCAAGTGTGATCTTTGTGCATCCTGCTGCAGGAACGCAGGGATCGATTTAAGCCCAGATGAAGCTGTAGAAATGTTGAGGCAGAAGGGGAGAGCATATTTCGACATGCTTGACATCAATGCAGTCAGGGACAGGTTGAAGGCACCGTGTGGACTGCTGGAAGGTAATCTGTGTTCGGTGTATGAAAAGAGACCGATGTCTTGCAAAGTTTATCCGTTCGCATGGGTCCAGCGCGGGTTTCTCTTGCTTTATCAGTGCCCGATGGGCAGGGAAGTCACAGCAGAGCTATTGAAGTTCGCAGAACTGAGCGGTTTTAAAGTGGAGAGGGCAGAGCCAGAAAAAGAAGCCGCAGCGATAGGTCTGGATGGAAAGGTGATAACAGCGGCGATAGTACCTTACACACTGTTAAAGCAGTACTATGAGAGCATCACGGATTCTAAATATCATCCCTGCGCAGGTGACTTCGCAGGAAATGGTAAGCCGTGTGGGTAAGGCTTACAACGCACCTTTTAGTAGCCCCACGTTGAAGCCCTGCACTCTGAACTGGAATACTTTATCTCATAGATGTTATGTGCATCCGTTTATTAGTCAGGAGCTTATTCAACAATTTGTCAAATTACACCTGAGCATGGATAGATTGACTGGAAGGCATAAACCTGAGCAAAGTCATCTCTGCCTCAGCATTTACAAAGTATCTTTTGTACTTACCTTCCTGTTCAAATACGATTATATTGTCGTTGCGAAATTGCTGGATATGCCAGTGTATGGTGCTTTTATCCACATGGAACTTATCTGTAAGCTCTTGATTTGTAATACCCGGATTTTCAAAAATAGTCCGCAGGATCAACCTGCTTGTCTCACTTTTGAGAAGGGCTGCCATTTTTTTCTCGTCGCCTTTGAAAGCTTCGGAATTCTGGAATAACCGTAGGAATTTTCCTATTTTCGTTAAGATAATTTTGCCCTCGTATTCAAGTGTATAGATATGGTATTTCACGCTTCCCCTGTTTATCTCCTGCTTATCTGAGATTTCGGCTATAGTGCAGCCAGGGTTGTTCAGTATATATTTAAAAATGCCCTGCCTGTTCTGGTTTTCAAGCACGTTCTTAATTCTTGCCAGAACAATGGGAATTACCTTGAACAATCCCAAAAAAGCAAGGAAAATTCCTGATATGTAAGCTATTTTTATCCAGAGGGGCAGTTCCCAGAATGAAATTGTCGCATCTGCGCCGGTAGTATCAATAAGCTCCTTTTGAGGTGTATAGGGTTCTACTATGTATCCTCCTTTTTCAGCATGCGCTGTAAAGCTAAAGATAAAAAGAAAAAATAGAAGAACTCCTATCCACCGCATAGGGTATACTATAAAGTTCAGATATAATAATCTTCTGTTCCTGACACGCTGTAGCCGTATACCTCATAGTACCAGGTGCCCCTGGCTATGCCGTTGGGATTATTTATATTCAGGTTAATCCTGCCATTGATAACTCCATCTGCATTGTCAAAGTAGGGACCAAACACATAGCCATCGGGAGAATATATTGTAAGCCTCAGTGAATTGCTGGGAGTGCCCCAGTTTAAATCCACGTTCAGCGTAGTTATGAAAGTTGTTACTTCCTTTGTATGCCAGTTGGTCTGTCCCTGCGTGATTGTGGCGTAAACAGTATCGATGCCTGGACCTCCGCCTGTGCCATTAGCGGGTTCCACGGTATATCCACCAGTCTTAGCTATGTTCACCTGCTCTTCACTTACTGCTGCTAACGCCAGTGTGGCTGAAAACAACAGCAAAATTGTTGCGATTCCAATCTTTTTAAGCATTTAAATCATCCATGCAAGCATATACAGGGCGATATTTAATTTTTATGTCCAAATCATCCAACTGAGGCTGAACAGTTGGACGATTTGGCGAGAAATGATTTATAAAAGATGTGTTATAGTGTAAAAGGTAAACATCAAAAAGATGTTGCATGGAGTTCAGCGGTTCCGCAAGAGCAACTGAACCCCAAGTGCCCGAAGGCATGTTAGTATTTGCTTTAAACTTACTTAAAGCCAGCGCCGCGTCTGATGAGGGCAGCAAAGAAAAGAAAATATAACTGGAGGAATAAAAAATATGAAGAAGAGTAAAGGAATGCAATTAGGCGCGATGTTCGCAGCTATGCTAATTCTGATGGCAACGATATTTGTGCCAGTGGCAATGGCAGATACAGGCACGCCAAGTAATGTGCAAAGCACATGCACCACTTGCAGTGCCCAGACCGCAGGAAGCGATTGTGGATGCTCTGGCGGGTGTGGTTCAAATATAACCGTAGTGCAACTGAACGGTTCAGAAGCGAACACGGCGATTGCAGATGCACTAAAAGATGAAGCAGTAAAGGATCTTAGAAGCGAATTGATTTCAATGGGATATACTCCAAAAACAAACGACGCAATCGTAACATATAAGTTAGCCGATAAAACGACATCAATCAATGAAACAACTATCGTCGCAATTCCATTCAAAATACACGATGGTTCACAGGATGAAGTTCTGATCGTATATAGAATAACTGGGGAATCCGTATTTGTAAAAGCAATGATGAAAAAAGATCAGATTATTACGGTCATACAGGATGGCGCCACATATAAATATGGATCTGGGAGCGTATTTATTAAACCAATAGAAATATTAGTGGCGAATGAAACATATCAGAGCTTGAAGGCTAATTTGACAGCACAGGGATTTACCATAAATGAATCCAGTGCAGAGGTTGTTATTGACGAGTCTTTAAACATTGCAAGAATAGCATTTATCGCTGGGGGACAGAATAGTTCAAAGATTAACTATGCCACCGTGGATTTAAATAAAGAAATTGTGATATCAATTGTTGATCCTGACTGGTGGACTTGTCTAACGTGCTGTGGCACTTGCATAGCTACAGGTGTAACATTATGTCCATTCTGCGCTGGTGTTTGCCTAGGTTGTGTGACTCTAATAGCTTGCCCACTCTGCTTAGCTTGTTTCTCAGCTTGTGGTGCTATACTAATTGGTTCTTGCTATTGCTGTGCATGTCAATGTGCTGGTATTGGATGTCCACCATGAATAATAAAACAGGTAGAGGGCTTCGGAATGCAACATAAACTAAAAATATTTTAT
>JAJRAP010000239.1 GCA_028679855.1 Candidatus Methanoperedens sp. | reverse complement strand
AAAGAAATAAAAACGATGATATAACAGGTGAGGAAGAGCAGCTTGGAAATAAATACCCGGATCTTAAAATCCACTACAGCGCACCCTGGCCTCCATATAATTTTGTGGATATCCAGATCCTGTCCAGCCGGCGGGGGGGGTTTCGATAATGTTTATAATCGATGATATTTTGCTGCGGCAAATGGGTATCACGATACCGGGATGGGATCTTATCTGGACGCTTGAACAAATAAAGGATTTCGCATACAGGGAGCTGTACAATCCTGAAAAAATCAAGAACAGTATAAAAGAGAATAGATTGCTTTTCGAGTTAGAGGAGATAACTATGGACGAATACGAGAGAACCAATGCGAAACTGTTGCAAGAACTTAAACTTGCTGAACGGGGGGCTGAGATGAATCTCAGTGTAAGAACCGACATAATGGGAGCAAGATGAAAGAAAAAATAGAGCTAAAAAATTCACCAGCACCGGGGTTTGCGGAAGGTCTCCGGGACTTTTTGAAGCTTCTTGAGGAGATGGAGAGCAAAAAAGAGAAGGTCAGAAACGTATCCGGAGAGCTTGAAGGACCCTTCGGTTCAAAGGCTGCGTATGATTATACTGTCAAGCTGGGAATAGAAGAGAATGACCTGCGGGATTTTCACCCTCGTTCCAGATCCCGTATCCGTTCAATCAAACCAGAGCCGGAGGGGGAAGCGCAAGAACAGGCAATAGAGGTCTTTGAGGAGGATGACTGTGTGTCGGTCGTTGCATATTTGCCGCACATCAGGGAAGAGGATATCGAGCTCAATATAGCAAACAACGACCTGAAGATCACTGCAATAACTCAAGGAGGCAGGCTGGTTAAAAATATCCGGGTATCTGAAGAGAAAAATATACAGGGTATCAAAGAGGCATCCTTCAAAAATGGGATTCTAACGATTAAGTTGGGCAAGAAAAAAAATAAGGTGAGGTAAATGATAGAAATAAAAGAAGAATATGAAACGAAAATGGAAAAATTGTTAAAAGATATCGGGAATCAAAAAGGGCATAGACAAATAGGGAGGTGTTCATAATGGTTGATTCAATTGGAAAAATCCCTGTTACAAGAAGCCATACGATAAGCGGAAAAAAAAGGAATTTTTTGCAAAGGACGATACAAAAAATGGAGCAGTGGCGTGACAAAGCCAGAATAAATATATTTCAACAGAGAGAAAGATATAAACTAAAAGTTAAAAACAATCAGGCTTTAATGATGGCTAAGAAAGCAGATAGATCCCCAAATCTCAATCCGAGTGCGGTTAAGGCAACTTTAGGGGATAAACCAAAGTCACGAGAATATGGAGTGACGCATTCTACCGTTCCATTAAAACCTAAATATTCTATAGTAAAACCAGCAGAGAGAATATACGGCAATATATGGAAAGAGCTTGAAAGAGAGGGTAAACCATGACTGGATTGATACCTGAAGGTTCCGGAGGTCTGGCAGATGCGATAGAGCGGATTCTGGACAGGGGTCTTGTGATCAACGCGGATATTTCTGTCTCCGTTGCCGGCACTGAACTTCTTGGCATCAAGATAAGGGCTGCTTTGGCATCATTTGAGACAGCTGCACTGTATGGCCTGGACTTCCCATCCGGGACAAACCTGAACGCTGCAGGATGGAGAGAGGCTGACAGAATAAAAGCAAAAAGTCCTGAATACGTAAATCTAAAGGAGGAACAGTTATTAATCGTGTGATCAAAAGGGTCAGTAAAGAAGAACACGCATTCCAATACCGCTGTCCGGCATGTCACTATCTTGTGGAAAAGGATATGCTATTCGGAAATGGCTGTCCAATATGCGGCTGGGTAAGTCCGCTTGCGATGTCGAGGGAATTAAATGCCGGGGTGAACAGTTCTCATGTAGATGTCATTGAGGAAGAGGATATTATAAGGATTACAACTGAACTGCTCCATGTTGATGAAGATGATATAAAGCTTGATGTGAATGGCAATAGACTCCTGATATCTTCTGGCGGATTCAATAGAATTATTCCACTGCGTTATGCAGTTGGGCAGGTTATTGAAAAAACATACAGGAATGGTGTATTGGAGGTAAAACTCAGGAGAACAAGTTGGTGAACATCATGGGTATTGAGAAAAATAAGAAAGAAAAGAAAGGAAAAGACGAAGAGACCATTACGACAGAAAGCATAGAACAGCAGTTAATCCCGGGTTTTAGCGGGATTGTCAGAGCTCTTGAAAAATCCTCCCCGGAATTCAGGAGAAGGATCGCAGAGACTGATGCAGAGATAAAGCACAGGTTAGAAACGGGCTGGAGCAGCAAGCCTGATGTGAACTATGGAATATCTATAAAACCCCTTACAGAGCGGAAAGTCGTCATGCCAAAAAGTGTGGAAAAGGAGCCAGAGGAGGAAAGAGTAGAAACTGAAGAACGAGAGCCAATTATTGATATTTTTGAGGAAAACGATTACATTTCGGTGATAGCAGAACTTCCTGGTGTGGAGGAAAAAGACATAGAAACAAAACTAAAAGAAGATACACTTGAAATTTCTGCCGGGAAATATTGCAGAACGATTAGATTGCCGTCTGTTTCGAAATCCATTATTGAGAGAACCTATAACAACGGAATATTGCAGCTTAAGATAGAAAGAGAGGGCAATGCCAGTTAATATAGATGAGGGTAATCTTAAACAGGGTTTGCTCGGGCTGGTTGTGGCGCTCGTAGAGATCATTCAGGAGGTGCTCGAACGGCAGGCCATGCGCAGGATGGAAGGCGGAAGGCTGAGCGATCAGGAAATTGAGAGGCTCGGCATGGCATTAAGCGACCTGAAAGAAGCGCTTGATAACATTAAGAAAGACAATGACCTTGAAGAGGCTGTAAAATCAGTACGGGACGGACTTGATCAGGTGGCGGATGATATGATAGGTAGTTTACTTAATACGGAAAGATGGGGGCAGGGAGTCGAAAAAGTATGAGCGAATGTCATGAAACTGTGGAAATCCGGGAGGGCAGGTACCTGTACTCAGTCATCAATAGCGGTGTCAAGTTGAGTTTTGGTGAGATAGGTATAGATGATAACAGGGTTTACACAATCCCAAATAAAGATATTGCTGCTGTTGTGCATTCCTGCCATGCAGAAGCTTACAGAACACAGGATAATGGGAAAGCAAAAGAGTGGATATTTGCTCATAATTATGTAATTGACTGTGCTTCGAAACAATTTGGCACGGTTTTGCCATTTGCATTCGGTGTCGTCGTGAGAGGCAGCGATGAAATTGTCAGGAACTGGCTTGCAGAGAATTATAAGAAGCTTAAAAATGGACTTGAGAAGGTCAATAATAAAGCTGAATATTCTGTTCAGATTTTCTGTGATGAGGACAGGATTACTGAGAAGCTTGCGAGAAGCGATCAGGGACTGAAAGAACTAAAAGAGAAAATGGAAGATGTGTCAAAAGGTACTGCTTATCTGATCCAGCGGCAGTTTGAACTAAAGATCAAGGATGCTATTGCAGTAGAAATATTCATGCTTGCCGCTGATTTTGGCTCTAAGATAAGAGAACATGTTGAGGAATCAAAGGTTGAAAAGAAAAAATCGGAGGTGCCTGAAAAATATAAAGGGATGAAGCTGATAGTGGCACTTTCCTGCATAGTTCATAAAGATAGGGTTGAAAAGCTCGGCGAGGTGCTGGATGAGATAAACAACAGTGACGGTTTTGCTGTCCGTTTCACAGGCCCCTGGGCGCCATTCAGTTTCGTTGATCTGAACGGGGATTGAAGATGAAACCTGAACGCGAGAACAACCTTGTAGATTTGCTGGACAGACTCCTGAATAAAGGGATTATATTGAATGCCGATTTGATCATATCTGTCGCAGGAGTTCCTCTTATTGGAATAAGCCTGAAAGCTGCGCTTGCAGGCATAGAGACGATGCTCGATTATGGAATGATGGAGGCTTGGGACGAGAGTACAAGGGAATGGTATAGGAAAGAAATAACAAACAAAAAAATACCGCTTATGGAAGGGGAGAACATTTTCCAGAGGACATTTGGCTATATCTGGTACAGCCAGGGAATTATTCAAACCTGGAGGCCGGGATTCTGGTATCTTACGAATAAGAGGCTTTTCCTGTGGAGGGAAGGGGAAATGCTTTTTGAGACCTGCCTGGACAGGATTGGGGCTCTCAAGGTAAAGGCAGAGATGCATTTCAATATGGAGCGTAACGTTCTTATTCTGCAACAAGGTGGCGAAGTTGCCCATATTTATGTATCAGATATTGTGGGATTTAAGGAAGCGATTGAGAAAGCTACAACTAAGAGATTTGAAAAAGAAATCATAGCATATTAATTTCTTAAGGTTAGGATGGCAGAAATTAAAATTGGTAGGGGTGCTGCAAATCTAATAACCGTGAGTTT
>JAJRAP010000238.1 GCA_028679855.1 Candidatus Methanoperedens sp. | reverse complement strand
GGCAGCACTATCTCCCTGCGAAGCCCTTTTGACGCAATCTCAGGCATTCCAGGGACTTTAAAGCCTTCAGTGTCAATGTTCAGCATCTTGATCACTTCTTTCTCTATCTCTCCCATTTTTCCTTCTGAAAACTGGGTATCATATCCGATAAGAGGTGCAGTGACAAACGCCCGTCCCCTGCTGATGAGGTTGTTTATTCCATCAATGTTGTCTTCAGTGACCTTCTGAAGCCGCGAGGTGTCAGGCATCCCTGCCTCATTCTTAAAGCACACAACGTCCCCATCGTAAGCCTCATTTATCGACATACCTGCCGCGATGCGCCTGCTCAGGATGATATTGAAAATATATGATTGATATGCATGCAGGAACATCTTCTTGAGGTTGGGTGACAGCGCCCTGAACGCGCCTGCATGGTCATCAGGGTGGGCAATCAGGTGGTTCATCATCGCCCTCTCGAACTGGATGCGCAGTGGATACATCTTTAAGCCTGCCTTGAAATCCCCTGTATCCTGCACATACTTCCTGGCTTTTTGTATTTCTTCGGTCTCATCCGGGAATGGTCTGGCGATATAGGTTAGAGCCGCATCTTTGAGATCGCCACGCACTATTGCCTCGCCAACAATATGTGTTATCGGTCTATTTTCCCCGAACCTCTGCACACCGAAGAAATCTGGAGCACCATTCTCTAATTCCTCAGTTATGGCTTTCACGCGCCCAAGTGCTTCATCCTTTGAAAGTGCTATGTCCCTTATCGTTATTTTAAACCGGTTGCCCCAAAGGTCGCCAAGACTTATCTTCTTGTTCGAGCACCCTAATGGAGTAAGTTCCACATCCTTAAGCCTTACCCGCGACAGTTCCTCCTCGCTCATATCCCAGATACTTATCTTCTGTTTGGTGAAAGCGCGCCTGTCCTTGGTACCAGCCCAGCCGAACCTATCCTGGCTAACTCTCAGGATACGCGACAGATCTCTAACAAGATGATGCGTGTCCCAGTTCCGTTTCGAAAGCTCCACGATAAGGTATTTGCCGCTTATGATTTCTACCCTGTTCGTGAGTTCCTCTACCACGAAGTCCTCGATCTGCTGCCGTATAATACCTCCGGTTCCCGGACTTTTGGTATAATAGGAACTGATGCCTATTTCGTTATCGCTTATGAGAATTGCCCCTGTATTTTCATACAGGTAATATAGCGGGTATGTAGTTTAAAATAGCGGTCGTTATGCCTGCTCCCTGAGAACGAACACGAGATTTATATGTTCATGTACCAATTTAAACCACATGCGAATCGCTCTGAAAATCGCCTACATTGGGACGGATTATCATGGTTTCCAGGTACAGCCTGACGTCAATACCATAGAGGGTGAGCTCTTCAGGGCTCTTAAGGAACTCAACATAATAAATAACCCTCATGAAGCGAACTACATCGCTGCAGGTCGTACAGACAGGGGAGTTCATGCGCTCGGGCAGGTGATTGCGTTCGATACAGATAACCCTGATATCGTCCTTCCTAGGGCAGTGAATAACAAACTCCCTCCGACAATATGGGCATGGGCAAGCGCTCAAGTGTCAGATGACTTTGACCCAAGGCGTGACGCGCTGAGACGCGAATACAGGTATATCATGTGCGGGCAGTACAATATCTCGCTGCTCAGGAATGCTTCCAGGCTGTTAAAGGGGGTACATGATTTTGCCAATTTTTCAACACCTGATAAAGATAGGAGCAGCATATCCATGGTGCAATCCATCAGTGTGAGGGTGGAAAGAGAGTTCATGATCCTGGATATCCAGGCAAACCATTTTGTCTGGCACATGGTAAGAAAAATAGCAAATGCGCTGAAAATGGTGGGAAGCGGCGCGCGGGACATGGCATGGCTTGAACAGATGCTCTCGCCATGTGAGTATACTGAAGGGTTGGAACCTGCTCCACCATATGGTCTAATCTTCAAGGACGTAGAATACTGCAACATGATCTGGCGTGAGGATATATATGCAAAAAAAACCATAATAGAGAAACTCGATAAGGAGTTCTTATGGCACTGGGTAATGGCTGAGATGCTAAGGGAACTCAAAGAAGGCCTGGCAGTATAAACTATGTTGCTGGCATTTGAATTGTCGGGTGAGCACACTACGCTTCCGGCTTCCGAAGTGGTCGCAAGCCTTGAGTCTGTGTGCTCGGATTTCGAGATCTGTCTCAATCTTGATGGATGTCTTATCATTGAAATAAGAAAAGATGCAGGAACAATAGCATGCATCCTTGCAAAAAAACTTTCGATGACCCACTATATAACTGAAGTTCTCGGGATAGGCGGGGCAGGCGAGGAAAATGTGCTTGATACTGTGGAAAAAGCAGACGTCGAAATCGAAGGAACATACAGCATAAGGGTCAAACGTATAAGAGAGTATTCCACAATAGATACTGAGTCGATGGAGAAGCGCGTCGGCAGTATCTTCTTTCAAAGAGGAGCACGCGCAGACCTGAAAAACCCCACAGTGCAATTAAGAATACTGCTTACAGAGGATAAAAGCATATTCGGACGCATTATGTATTCTATTGACCGCAGCGCCTATGAGGCACGAAAACCACATTATAAGCCTTTCTTTTACCCCGGCGTATTGATGCCCAGGGTAGCGCGGGCTCTTGTGAACATCGCAAAACCAGAGAAAAACTTGCTTGACCCGTTCTGTGGGACGGGCGGGATACTTGTCGAGGCTGGATTGATGGGCATCAGGGTACTGGGCGGCGACATGCAGCGCAAGCTTCTTCTCGGTGCTAAAATGAACCTTGACCACTACAATATCGATCATTCACTTTTGTATCAGGACGCTTGCCGCATGGCGCTGCGGGACGAGAGCATGGATGCTGTTGTCACAGACCCGCCATACGGAAGGTCGGCGGCAATAAAAGCAGAATCGCTGGAGTATATGCTCACCGAGTCCCTTGGCGAGATATACCGCGTTCTGAAGAAGGGAAAAAGAGCAGTATTTATTTCTGAGAGGGAGATAGAGGCACTGGCAAAAGAGGCGGGGTTTAAAGTTGCACAGACACATATTCAGAGGGTGCACAAGAGCCTTACAAGGCGGATATGCATCCTTGAAAAATAATGCTATTTTTTGCTCTGTGCGATTATGATGTTTGAACGACCTTTTTTTATTTTCTTGAGATAACCCCTGTCTTCCAGATCGTCCAGCATCAGGCTGACCTTTGCTTCCGAACATTTCATTTCTCCCCTCAATTCTTTCTGTGTCACTCTGCCGCCCTTTTTCATAATGAGGGCATAGAGTTCGTGGAGGTCTTCAGAGACTGGAGTTTTTTTCTTCCATGGCCGGAAACATAGGGCAATAACCGCAGCTATTAGAAAAAGCAATAAGATAATATATGAAGTCAGGTTGCTTTCACCTTTTATCTCCATATCGCTTGACAGGTTGATATCACCCAGATACTCTAATTCAGGATCAGTAGGGGGAAAAAGAAGGAGATCATCAAAATCAGACCATGAATAAATGGTGCCGTAGACTGTCGCTGCCTGAGCACAAGAAATCAGCGCAGTTATAACAAGGATCATTAGAAGTCCCCGTGAGATACTGACCATGTGTTCCTAATCTTATAAGACGGTATATATAGTTTATCATAAAGTTAAAGAGG
>JAJRAP010000237.1 GCA_028679855.1 Candidatus Methanoperedens sp. | reverse complement strand
CAGATTCTTTATCTTATCTGGGATTGATGTCACAAGAAATATATTATTATGTAGGATTACTTAATTTTTTTGGTCGGTCTAATTATATTTTAGATTCCCACTTGATATTGAGCAATTACGAAGTACCTGCTCTTCGTGGAGTAGATTTGAGAATAGACTCTGGTGAGTTCGTGGCGATCATGGGTCCTTCGGGGAGCGGTAAATCCACACTGTTGAATATGATCGGGCTACTTGATGCGCCAACATCAGGGAATATTGTTATTGATGGTGTAGATGTATCCTCATTAGATGAGAATGATCGATCGGATTTCCGCCTGAAAAAACTCGGATTTGTTTTTCAGTTCTTTAGCCTTCTCATGGAACTGAACGCACTTGAAAATGTCGCGCTTCCCATGATGATGGACGGACGGAAATACGAACGTGCCGCCGTGCTTCTGGAACTCGTGGGTATCGGGAGCAGAGTATCACATAGGCCCAACGAACTATCTGGCGGGCAGCAGCAACGTGTAGCAATCGCCCGGGCTCTTGCCAATGAACCTGTCATATTACTGGCGGACGAACCAACGGCTAACCTGGATACGATTTCTGGTAACCAGATTGTTGATCTGTTCCGGGAATTAAATGATAAAGGACAGACCATTGTCATGGTGACACATGAACCTGAACTCGGGGAAAAGGCGGATAGGATAGTACATATTAAGGATGGGAAAGTGGTTATTTGAAAGGTGCTGAGTAGACTGTAAGCATAACCCCCTCCCAGAGCTGATTCATACTGGTGATTTTCAAATCCCTGGCAAGATTCGGATAAATCTTCACTCCACCTTTGACTTCTCTTTTTCCTCCTGTATCCTCTTTTCCAGGATACCCTGTACTATAACACGTATGTTTTCTGCCACTTAAACGACAGCATTAATAGAATGTTATAAATATATTCAAGTACTATATGTCTATCATGACAATAGTCCAAACCTTATCTTCTGAAATATGAAAAGTCATTGAAAAGAGACATGAGATGATATTAGCCCATGAAAAATTTGGGGTGAAAATAAAGAATATAGTCGTTGAATATGGAATTTCAATTGGAGCATATTATTATTGGCAGGATAGATATTCAAAAAACAATATGGATTTGACAAATCAGTAAGAACCATAGAAAGGATATTGCAAAGAAATGGGAAAAATAGAGGAAAGGGAAGACGTTCAAAAAAAACGATGGAGAAAAAGAGGACAATAATTCAATCACAGTAGATGAAATCGAAAAAGATCAAAGAGTAATAAAACCAGATGGCAAATTTAAATTTGAGGGAAAGTGGTATCATTTGATCCATAGATCCTCCGGCACTGTGTAAATATATGCGGCATGTTACTCCAGGCATGCCTCCCTGTACCACTCCCCGCCGCCCCACATGCCGATATCACAAGCCCCCCAATTGCGGACGTGGTGCGGCGCTTTTTAAACTATTTCAAAAGCCATTTCCACAGAGGCAAATAAATCACATTTTTATCCCCTATGCGTTCTTCTTCTTCCCTGTCCCAGGTGATCACAAGCAAATCGCTGCATTTGAGTTCCATACTCGCCTTGAGCAGCGCTTTAATTTCTCTCTCTTTCGTATCAGGGTCTTCCAAGTCATAGCACACCTGCACGAGCTGTTTTATTTCAAGTTTTTCCTTGAGAAGAAAATCAACTTCTATTCCATTCTTATAATAATAAATCTCCAGTGCTGGATTCTTATTCTGGGCTCTTTTCAGCTCCAGGAATACATTATTTTCCATCAACCTTCCGAAATTTTCAGAAAATCCTGAGATAAGGGAAGTTATTAGACCTGTATCATTTATGAAGACCTTTGGTACCGATGCTTCAGTATCTTTGACGGAATAGGAAAACTTTTTTAGGAAAAATGCGAAAAAAGAATCTTCAAGATAAGATGTATAATTATAAAGGGTTTTCTTGCTCACCTTTATCCCCTGGGATTTCAGGGTATTGAAAGTGCTATTGACAGAAGATTGCTTTGAGAATGAAGCAAGCATGGATTTTATGAGAAATTTTATAATGAATATATTTTTAATATTATATCTTTCAATTATATCCCTGAAAAGTACAAGGTCAAGGTATTCCTTGAAAAACCTGTCTGCAATTTGATTATTGAACACAATATCAGGAAAACCACCAAATTCCATATATTTCCGGAGATTATTTTTAATCTGGTTCTCATCTGATGTTGAATGGAGCGGCTTGATCTTAATGTCATTAAAGGCTAAAAATTCCCTGAACGATAACGGAAGAATAGAATAGGTTAGTGTCCTGCCTCGCAACGAGGTTGCTATTTCTTTTGAGAGCAATTTTGAGGATGAGCCTGAAATGAACAGGTAATGGTTTTTAGTTTCGTATAATCCCCTGATAGCTTTCTCCCAATTATCAATATTTTGAACCTCATCCAGAAATATGTATTCGGGAATTTTGCCATTAAACTCCTCGTGAACACTCACCGCATCAAGCATGTCTTTGATGCTTGTGCCTATCATTTCAGGATCTTCAAAATTGAGGTAAATGAAGTCTTCATCTTTTATTTTGAATTTATTAACTATAAGGTCATAAAGATAAAAGCTCTTTCCTGCTCTTCTTGGTCCTATTATAGGAATTACAAATTGTTTTGTTTTTTGGATTTCCAGGCTTCTGGGTAAAACCTTAAGACTTCTTATCTGCTCCTTTTTATCGACCTGGTATCTCAGAAGCGATCTTTTT
>JAJRAP010000236.1 GCA_028679855.1 Candidatus Methanoperedens sp. | reverse complement strand
GATCCCACTTTTCATTACAATGAACGTTAGCAAGTCCGGATAATCTTCTCAACAGATTTTTTAAAAAAATTTCAAAACTTATATTGACGATCAATTTACCATCGTATTTTATTCTTGTAGGTGTAATAAAATTAAATGTAACCTGATGATAATTGAGTTGCGCTGCTTCAATTACCAGCTCAAAAGATTCAATTATTCTGTAATTGTCCTTGAAATGCGAATTTCCATCATATATGATAATTTCTTTATCTTTGTAAATGCTAATTACTTTTTCAATGAAATATTTTCCTTTGTTTTTCCCTATGCCCATTCGTCCCAGTTCTTCAAATGCAAAAATAAAATATGGTATATAATCTACCGCACGACCGACGAGAATCAGATGGAAATCTAATCTATCATTGATCCCATAATATTCCTTATCCTCTAAAGGTGGTTCAATAATAAAAGGGTGCGGGAATCTCTCACCTTTTTCTATTTCCTGCAGAATAGAGGTATTGAAAACGTAAGAATAGACACAATCATGTCGTGTTGAGCATTGAATACAGTCTTCATTTCTTTCCATACACACTGCACGCTTAAAAGCATGACCAAAGCCGCCCCGGAATGTTGAACCTTTATAGGGAGGGAGAAAAAGTTCCTTTTGCGGTTTTATTGTAAATTGAAATTTTGATATTTTCATTGAACCACCACGTTTTACTCCTGTTTTTTGATCTAATAATATATCAAAGATTAGTAATCCTCCCCACCGCTTCCTCCACCGTCACCAGCACCTGTTCCCCTGTCTTCATATCCTTGAGCGCCACCTTGCCTGCATCAAGCTCATTCTTCCCCACGATGACAACATGGCTTGCGCCGATGGTATTTGCATAGGATATCTGGTCTTTGAACTTCCTGCCCATAACATCAATGTACACCGGGACATGCTCGCGAAGCTTCCGGGCGATCACGATGGCTTCTTTTTGCGTATCTTCGAATGAAACGACCACAATTCGCCGCGAAGCTTCAGGTTTTATCTCGCATATCTCCATTATCCTGTCAAACCCGATGGCATATCCTGTGGAGGGCGTATCCTCGCCCCCGAACAATTGCACCAGCCTGTACGAACCGCCTCCACACACCTGGTTCTGCGCGCCGAGTCCCTCGCAGTATATCTCAAAGACCATGCCTGTGTAATAATCAAGCCCCCTCGCTATACCGAGGTCGACATGGTATTCCAGACCATACACATCCAGCAATTCAAGGAGAGTCTCAAATTGTTTTATTGCATCAATATCTCCCACAAGCTCCCTGGCCTCATGCACCGCATTTTCACCCCGCAGTCCTATCAGGCGGAACAATTTGCCCCTGATCTCATCTGGCGCCTGTATATGGTCAAGGAAATCTTCAAGCCCCTTGTCGTCCTTTTTATCCACATAACGCATTATCTTGCTCTGGTGCTCTGGTTGCAGGTCTTTCAATAGCGTTCTCACGATGCCCAGGTTCCCCACATGAAGGTCGCCCTGCACTCCCGCGCTCTTTAACATTTCCACAGCCATCGCAATTACCTCAGCTTCAGACTCGGGGCGGGCGCTTCCTATTATCTCCACGCCGAACTGGAAAAATTCACGGAAGCGTCCTTTTTGAGGGCGCTCATACCTGAAACAGTTATCGAAATAATAGAATTTAAGGGGCTTTGCAGACCTCTGGAGTTCCTCAACATACATCCTTATTACAGGCGCAGTAAGTTCAGGGCGCAGCACTATCTCCCTGTCCCCTTTGTCCTTAAAATTGTATATCTCACCCAGGATCCCCTCTCCGGATTTCAATGTAAAAAGCTCAATATGTTCAAAAGTTGGAGTTTTTATCTCTCCGTATCCCCAACGCTGCGCAACATCACGCATCCTGTTCTCAACGTTTTTTCGCTTTGCCATCTCTTCAGGCAGAAAATCGCGCGTGCCGCGGGGTCTCTGGACTTCCATAATATATTTTCCTCTTGCCCCGAATACAGCTTAATACATTATAAACCCTTATGTCGTGATTTTTTGCCTGATCAAGGAAAGAATTCCCCCATCTGAGGGAATGGTGCGGTGAGCATTTCTGGGCGCCGAGCTGTTTCCATGGGTTGGTCGGGAATGGATGGGATGTCGTGGAAAAGTATATTCGTGAGCAAGATGTGTATGAATATAATAGGGAGAAATAGAGAAAACGATAGCTACAGGCCTCGTACTATTTGTACGGGGTATACCGGTGACTACATGCGATAAGGGTTATCGTGCATCCTATAAATATAATCTCAAATTTAACATCTGTTGTCTTCTAAATTTGGGCATTTACAGAATTTAGTTCTCAAATTGTTTTAGAGATTCCTTTGCTCGCATCGTGGCAACTATTGGATACATATTCAGGTACATCTTGGGAAACTCACGGCGTCTGTACTTTTCTACCATTTTAAAATTGTGTTTTTCATAAAAGCCAGTAGATTCCGGCTTAGAATCTACTGTGATATACCGGCATCCAATATCATTAGAAACAGAGATTGCCTTACCGACAGCAGCCAATAATATGTATCTACCCACGCCCCTTTTTTCTAATCTCCTATCTACTGCAAGCCTTGCAATCTTAATGGCTGGATATTTACGATAAAGATAACCGTCAATTTTATCACTTTTATCGTAATTGCTCAATATCAAGTGGGAATCTAAAATATAATTAGACCGACCAAAAAAATTAAGTAATCCTACATAATAATATATTTCTTGTGACATCAATCCCAGATAAGATAAAGAATCTG
>JAJRAP010000235.1 GCA_028679855.1 Candidatus Methanoperedens sp. | reverse complement strand
TTCGTGAAGATAGTCGCCGAGGACATACTTAACACAGCGAACGAGGTCACCTGGGTCCCGGATTACATGAAGGTTCGGCTCGAGAACTGGACAGGCACGATGGAATGGGACTGGTGCATCTCAAGGCAGAGGATATTCGCAACCCCGATACCTGCCTGGTACTGCGCAGAATGCGGCAAAACAAAGGTCGCAAAAGAGGAATGGCTGCCCCTTGACCCCACGCAGAAAGCGCCTCCTGAGGCGTGCGAATGCGGGTCTACGGAATTCAGGGGAGAAGAGGACGTGCTTGATACATGGATGGACTCCTCCATTTCTGCCCTCCATGTTTCAGGATGGCTTTCAGACAAACAGCTCCTGCTTCCAGCGCAGCTTCGCCCGCAGGGTTATGATATTATTCGCACATGGGCGTTCTATACTATCCTGAGGTCAAAATCCCTGCTTGATAAAAAGCCGTGGGATACCATTCTGCTCAACGGCATGGTGCTTGGAGAGGATGGGCACAAGATGAGCAAGTCCCGCAACAACTTCGTGGTGCCAGAAGAAGTAATGAAGAAGAACGGCGCAGACGCTTTCAGGCAGTGGGCTGCCATAGGGGGTACGACTGGTTCGGACATTATTTTTAGCTGGAAGGACGTGGTCGCAGGCTCACGATTCCTTCAAAAGCTATGGAGCATAATGCGATTTTCCGTGCCCCATATATCAGATAAACCGGCGCCGTTTACGCCTATTGACCTGTGGCTTCTCAGCAAACTCAACAGGCTCGTAAAGGAATGTACAGAAAAAATGGATGCATACCAGTTCGATGAAACCTTTAAGGCGATACGCGGGTTTGCCTGGGAGATCCTTGCGGATAATTATATCGAACTTGCAAAATCACGATTATATGGTGATGGGAAGGGAAAGAGAGCCGCGCAGTACACGCTGTTTGTTACGATTGATACACTTTCACGTCTTCTTGCCCCGTTTTTACCGTATTTTTCAGAAGAAATATATTCACATTTAAGACCTGTTAGCGTACATCTCCAGCAATGGCCGCAGGCGGACGAGTCTCTCATAGATGCTGACGCCGAGGTTACAGGTGAACTGATAAAAGAGATCACTGCTGCCATTCGCCGCTACAAATCCGAGCATGGAATGGCGTTGAATACACAACTTGCTGGTACCGAGATATATTCAACCCTGGAAGATGCGTCTGATATTGCAGGGGCGGCTAATTCCGAGGTCATACTAAAAACAGGGACTCCGTACTTTGAAATAGTTCCCACTGCGCTTCTGCCCAATATGAAGGTTCTTGGAAAAATGTACAGGAGCAGGGCAAAACCGATTGCTGAAGCAATTTTGAATGCCGACCCGAAACTTGCCGCCTCAGGGAGCATAGATCTTACAATCGACAATGAAAAAATAACTCTTGATAATTCCAGTTTCACCGTCGAAAAGGAGAGGCTATTGAAAGGAAAAGCAGTGGACATCCTTGAAGTGGGGAACGCAGTAATAGTGATAACGCGAAGATAATTTTCCTTTTTTACTAACTCAGAAAAGTTTATAGTGAGCCTGAACCCTAATGACACAGGGTGAAATAATGACCAACATCAGTGAGATACATGTTACAAAAACGATAATGAACGAATTCCTGGACGATTTTATTGAGAATATTCTTGACAGTGATATTGTCATTGTAGGCTCTGGACCATGCGGCGTAGCAGCGGCAAAATACGCAGCAGAACTGGGGCACAAGACCGTTATGATAGAGAGGAACATATACGGCGGCGGCGGGATGTGGCAGGGCGGGTACCTGATGCCCAAGAACACAGTACAGGCTCCGGCGCATGAGATACTTGAAGAGTGCGGCGTCAGGCTCAAGGAAGCTGGAAATGGGTTGTATGTGTGCGATTCTTTCGAGATGGTCTCAAAGATGCTGGCAAGCGCGTGCGATGCAGGCGCGAAACTGCTTAACTCCACGAACGTTGATGACCTTGTGCTCAAAGAAGACCATGTTGAAGGCGTGGTCATCCAGTGGTTCCCTGTTCAGCAAATGCCCAAGTTCATCACCTGTATGGACCCCATCGCAATAAGGTCAAAAGTTGTGATCGATGCTACGGGGCATGATTCTTTCCTTGTAAAGCGCCTGAGCGAACAGAGGCAGGGCATTCCAGTGCCAAAGGGCTGTGGCTCACTCTGGGTTGACGAAGCTGAAAAGCAGACAGTTGAACTTACGCATGAAATATATCCAGGACTCATTGTAGCCGGTATGTCTGCGACTTCAACTTACGGCGCGCCGAGAATGGGACCGACATTCGGCGGAATGCTTCTTGCTGGAAAGAAGGCAGCAGAGCTTGCGCATGAGAAGATAATGGGAGTTAATGTAAAAAGTGCGGGCAAAATAGGACATTGTAATGTCCTTGTGACCGAATAAGGCTGAAACTGTTCATCGGGGCGATAAGCCCCTGTTTTTATTTTTCATAAACAGAAAGTTTATTTAATGCATAAAGACAATAATATAATATATGATTCGTCAGAGATTCGTTATTGATACCAGCGCTCTCACAGATTCACAGACGCGCGAACTTGAAGGAGGGGGCACGCTCTGCGTCACAATGGGCGGCATCCTTGATACCATAGCAGAAGCGCGCCTGCATCTGGGGATAAGCTGCTACATCCCTTTCCCATCCGTATACAATGAGATGAGGGACTTTGCAAAGAACAACGGCTGCGGCGATGAAACCCTTGCAAAGATCGATACATGGCTTGTGAAAAAGACACCTGACAGGTATGAGGTGAAAATACCCTCAAAGATATTCTACGATTATGTAGATTTCATGCGAGGGCGCATCAATAAGGGAATGGACGTGGCTGAGGAAGCGATATGGGACGGAGCGACCGAATGCCTCTTCCGCACAACCAAGGCAAAATCAAAGCATGAGATAGAGCCTGAGATAGAGCGCAATGTCATAGGTGAGATAATCAGCAAGTTCAGGGACAAATACAGGAGTGCGCTGCGTTATGGTATTCTCGACAGCGCACCTGATATCGATGTGCTGCTTCTTGCAAAAGAGCTTGACGCCGCAGTGGTGGCAAGCGACATGGGCATTCAGAAGTGGGCAGAGCAGTTGGGGCTTCGCTTCGTGAACGCAAAGTCGTTCCCTGCCATGATAAAGGAATATCTGAAGCGAACAAAACCAGATAAGGCAGCCAGCATGATATGATATATAATATTGTATTTTTTTATATCGCTGCATTCGGGTTCCTTTCGATAATCTTCCTGACCCTGCGGGATATACGCATATACCACCGCACAAAGATAATATCATACAGGAAAGGCGCGCTGCGTGGGATGATAGCCGGCGCAATGGCGCTTATCGGGATGATCGTCACTATAGAATACCCGGATAACCCTCAGGTAGGACTAACAATAATACTTGTTGCGGTTTATATCAACGGGAAAGGTAAGCGCGAGGATGTGTTCGGGGATGCGCCGGTAATAAAGAGGGTGTTCGGGGAGACTATGATCAAGAAGTGAGGCAGGAGATGTGGGGATCGAGGTGAGGGAAGTGGCCGCCATTGAGGAAGCGGCAAGTTACGCGTTGGCGTAAATTATTTCTTTCTCTTCCCTTCATGCATCTTATTTATCTCATCTTCTGCAACCTGCATTTTCAATTTGTTCTCTTCATATATCTTCGAAACATTCTCCATCGCCCGCTCAAGTCTCTTCTTAAGGACCAACAATTCCTGCGTCGAGAGTTTGTAGTCAGGGGTGTTCTCTATCCACAGTTGCTCAATATCAATAAGGGCATTGATGGCAGCTTTAGTCCTGTTTACTGTGTTCTCGTCCATGCGCGGTTATAATACTCTTAAATAAATTAATGTTTGCACAGCATTTAGAACCGAAAAGGCGGTTTTTTCTGCTTCATCATATTCCTGCGCCCCCTGACACTCAACAATCTGTTCCCGATGAGAGTGCAGACAACAGGTAGTGGTGAAAAAGCGTATGCAAATGAACCCATAAGGTACATCATTTTACGGGATTTTTTTAATTCTGATATTCGATCATACATAGAGCATTGGATGTTATTGAAATTCAAGAGCATCTTTGATGATTCATACGCCACACGTATGCTGTAATTGACTATATCTTTAAGCGGCGCGGGCTTTCCACCGTATGACGTCTGCCCGTTCTTTATGGCTCTTCGAAACTCTTCCTGGGAATTACCGGAAAATGTTGTGTAACCATATCCTATCATACTGCTTGAATGCGCATCGCTTCCCCCAAGTTTGGCATGTCCGTTGCAGCTTTCAAGCGCCAGAGCATTCGAATACCCGTCCCTGTGCAATGAATTGAATACTTCGATACCATCCAATCTCAGTGTATGAAGCTTATTACCAACACACGGGCAGTAAACACTATACGGATGCGGGGCAAATGCTATCCCATCCTGTTCATGTATTAGTTCTATGGTCTTTTCCGCGCTCAAACCTTGTTTGATCTCTTCCTGAAGGAAAAGTCCGATTATTTCTCCACTTTTTGAAAGGATCTCTTCTCCTATCACCACAAGGTCGCTGTTATATTTCTTGGCTTCAACGGCGCCTTTGATCGTATTGTGGTCTGTTATGCACAGAAGGTCAAGTCCAATTTTTTCAGCGATCCTGACTGATTTTTTAGGCGTTGTCACGCTGTCGGGAAAGGAAAGGTAAGAATATTTAGAGAATCCGGAATACATGGTATGCGTATGAACATCTGCCACTCCATCTTCTCTCATGATATCTCCTTTTCTCCCTTATTAATAGTGATACATTATTCAATGTACAATTATATAAGGTGTTCCGCTATACCCTCTGATATCACGTGGTCGCAATAGATGCATCGCAGTTCCACGGGTTTCTTATTTACCAGGAACTTTGATATAACCGGTTCGTTCGTATTTGAGATGCAGTTCGGGTTGGCGCACTTTACCACCCCCTCAAGCCTCTCCGGAAGGTCGACCCTGTATTTTTCTATAACTTCAAAATCGCGGATGATATTGATCGTAGCGTTCGGCGCTATCAGCGATATCCTGTCCACCTCTTCTTCTTCAAGCTCCCTGTCCTCTACTTTGACAATATCTTTTAACCCAATAGCCCCCGAAGACACGTTCATCGCTACACTCACAACAGCACTTGTAGTGCCTGACACTCCAAGAATGCGCAGTACATTGAGAGCCTGTCCAGCAGTGATGTGGTCTATCACTGTCCCGTGTTCTATCCTGCGAACACGCATCTCTTTTTCTATCACACTGCCTCCATTGCCATCGCAAGCAGCGCCATCCTGACAGGGACGCCATAGAACGACTGCTCGAAATAACGTGCAAATTTTGTCCTGTCCACAGCAGGGTCGATCTCATCAACTCGAGGTAGAGGATGCATAATAATGAGATTATCGCAGGCTTTTTTAAGTAGTTCTTCGGTTATCCTGTACACGCCTGCGACCTTCTGGTACTCGGCAGGATCCGGGAAGCGCTCTTTCTGAATACGAGTGACGTATAACACATCCACTTCCTCCACAACATCTTCAATACTCGTGGTTTCTCTGACAACAGCCCCCTGTTTTTTCAGGTCTTTCTTGATAACGTCGGGCATTTTGAGCTGAGCAGGTGAGACAAGTGTCACATCCGCTTGATACAACGACAGGGCATATGCCAGCGAATGAACCGTCCTGCCATACTTGAGGTCCCCCACAAGCGCGATCCTGAGTCCTGAAAGGCTGCTCTCGCGCATTATTGTATAAAGGTCAAGTAAGGTCTGCGTCGGGTGATGTCCTGCTCCATCCCCGGCATTTATTAACGGTACCTTAGAGAACTCACTTGCCATTCGCGCCGCACCTTCGCGAGGGTGGCGAAGAACAATGGAATCCGCATAATTCCCTATTACCCTGATGGTGTCCGCAAGGTTTTCTCCTTTGACGATAGAACTTGATTCTATCGAGCCAAGATCGATCACTTCCCCCCCGAGGCGCTTCATTGCTGTCTCAAAGGACATGCGCGTGCGCGTACTTGGTTCATAGAAAAGCGTGGCTAGTATTTTTCCTGACAGCAGGTTCGAGCGTTTACCCCTTGCCACAGGCTCGAATTCCTTTGCCCTGTTAAGAATAATATCAATCTCATCCCGTGAAAAATCTTTCATTGAGATGATATGATGAAGCATCATACCTAATATGATGCTTTTCGATTTAAATTTAATTGATTCTAATCCTGCACTAAACTCAGGTACTGTGGCAAAATCTCATCAGAAAGCACTATGTTATCGTTTGCAGTAAGCAGCTTCACCCCATCTTTTCGGGCTTCTTCCGCGTTTATGCGGATCAATAACGGGTCATCGGTATGGATTTTGGCGACCTCAAGGGCTTTATCCACTGATGTGCTCAGGTGGACATACCTCTGTTTTATTGGCCTTATACCCTTTTCAAGTAATATGTCAACTTCCTCGCGGCTTGCCCCATAATAGAGATCAGGAAGTGTAGTATCGGGATAATCAAGGTCAACATCCACAGAATGACCGTACCTTGCGCGGATCTTCCTTCCCTGTATCTCGTATCTGCCTTTTTCATCGGATTCTATCATCGAAAAAAGCTTGTCTTTATTAGACCATTTGTACCGCGTTCTCATGGCGTCGCATAGAACATCCACGTCAACCCAGCCGTGCTGGTTCATCGCCAGTCCAAGGTCGTCCGGAAAATGGCGCAATGCCCCGGATATGAAGCGACCAAGCCTTTCTGTCTGCTCATCGTCCAGTATCAGGATCCCTGCTTCGCCGCATTTACATTCGGTTCCTCTAAAGACTCCATGAAGGGCACAATTTTTTATCATTTCGGATTCATA
The DNA here is from genome assembly GCA_028679855.1 of Candidatus Methanoperedens sp. Taxonomy (GTDB): domain Archaea; phylum Halobacteriota; class Methanosarcinia; order Methanosarcinales; family Methanoperedenaceae; genus Methanoperedens. Next base: position 1,625 of record JAJRAP010000235.1, on the reverse strand, counting down.
TACGGTTCATAATGTTATATAATTTACCAAAATCTTAATTTATTAACCCGACCCTTTAACATGTAGATGTTAGATTCAATATTTTATCCTGGATCCATTGCCGTTATCGGGGCGTCAAATAACGAAATCAAATGGGGTGGCCGGATACTCAAGAACATCCTGAGCGCTTATAAAGGAGAAGTCTATCCTGTGAATCCAGGAGAAACCAATATTCAGGGACTGGATCCGTATCACTCTGTCCTTGACATTCCGGGCGAAGTGGAGATGGCGTTGATAATCGTTCCTGCGAAATTTGTTCTTTCCGTGGTGGAAGAATGCGGGAAAAAAGGTGTTAAGGGACTTATTGTGATAAGCGCGGGATTTGGTGAAACGGGAAATAATGAACTGGAAAAAGAGCTTGTGTCCATCGTAAGAAAATACGGAATGCGAATGATAGGACCAAATACGCTTGGAATCGTGAACGAACCTGCGGGCCTAAATGCAAGCATAATAGGCAGGCTTCCAAGCCCGGGTTCGATATCGTTCATCACACAGAGCGGCTCACTTGGTCTTGCTCTGGCTGAGTGGACGATAGATACAGGAATAGGTATGTGCAAGGTCATAAGTACTGGCAACAAGGCTGACGTTGATGATGTTGACCTTATTGAGTACCTGAACAATGATCCATCGACCGGGGTCATTGCCATGTATGTGGAGGGAATAAAACGTGGCAGGGAGTTCATAGACGCAGTGCGAAGAGTAAGAAAACCGATCGTGGCTATCAAGACAGGAAGGTCGAAGAGGGGCGCCAAAGCTGTTTTTTCACATACCGGCTCCATCGCAGGCTCTGATGAGGTCTACTCTGCGGCGTTCCGTCAGGCAGGAATACTGCGTGTGGATAATATAGATGAACTCTTCGATGCAGCGCTTGCTTTCTCATGCCAGCCTCTTCCTTCGGGAAATAATGTGGCCATATTGTCAAACGGAGGCGGCGCATCAATAGTGGCTGCAGATGAGTGCGAGAGGCATGGCATTAATATTGTTGACCTGACCCCGGAGACCCGGGAGAAAATAAAAAAGGTCATCCCGCAGTTCGCGTCGAATTCAAATCCAATAGACACTGCAGGTACAGTTTCTTTCGAGATATACGACAATTCCATAAAGGCGCTTCATGATGACCCCAATGTGGATGCCATTATCGTTATTTATGTTCATACCACGATGTTTAGCGCAATGCCCCCAGCAGAAGCCGTTGTTGAGATGAAGCAGAAATGCATTAAAGCAAAAAGCAGAAAACCTATTATCGCATGCTGGATGGGCGGGGCAGGTACTGAGGAAGGAGTGGATATACTCAAGAGCGGATGCATTCCGAATTACCCAGTTCCTGAGCGGGCTGTGAAAGCCCTGTCTTGTTTAATAAAACACCAGGAATTTCTTGATAAAGTGAAGATCGGAGTTGGGCAGGAAGACAAAATGGGGAGATGCAAATGAAGATATTGACCGAGCATGAGGCAAAAAAAGTCCTTTCAAAATATGGGATCCTGGTTACGCAGGGCAGCATAGCAAAAAGCGCGGACGAAGCTTTTCGTATCGCTTCCAGCATTGGTTTTCCTGTGGCAATGAAGATATCTTCTCCTGATATTTCT
>JAJRAP010000234.1 GCA_028679855.1 Candidatus Methanoperedens sp. | reverse complement strand
CTTAGACAACCAAATGCGAATGAAGTGACGCAGACCTATAATCGGTCAAAGAGCGTATCCCCGATGTCAGGGATATGTACAAGATGTTTGGATGGATGCCGCGGCAACTGTGAAATATTCAAATCCTCGTTCAGGGGACGCGAAGTAATATATCCCGGACCATACGGGAATATAACAGCAGGCGCGGACAAGAACTACCCTGTGGATTATTCTCACCTGAATATACAGGGCTATGCCGTAGGCGCTTTCGGGCTCCCTGACGGTGAAGATCCCAATCCAGACACAGCGACATTCCCGAGAGTGAACACTGAAGTTGAATACGGCTGGGACAAGAAAGTCCGCATGAAAGTGCCCATATTCACAGGCGCCCTGGGCTCGACCGAGGTCGCGCGAAAGAACTGGGAACACTTCGCAGCGGGCGCGGCGATTTCTGGCATCACTCTTGTTTGCGGTGAGAACGTATGCGGCATAGACCCCGGACTTGTACTTGACAGCAACAAAAAGATCAAGAAATCCCCGGAAATGGACAGGCGCATCACTACATACAAGAAATACCACGAAGGCTATGGCGAGATACTTGTCCAGATGAACGTGGAAGACACAAGGCTTGGAGTGGCTGAATATATCTCAGAAAAACATGACCTGGACACCATCGAACTGAAGTGGGGACAGGGCGCAAAATGCATCGGCGGAGAGATTAAAGTTGACAGCATCGAGCGCGCCATTGAACTCAAAAAGCGCGGGTACATCATTACTCCGGACCCTGAGAACAGTGCAATAGCCATAGCATATAAAGATGCTGCAATAAAGGAGTTCGAGAGGCATTCCCGTCTTGGCTTTGTCACAAAGGATGGGTTCATGGCTGAAGTTGACCGCTTGCGGGATATTGGTTTCAAGCGCGTGACACTGAAGACTGGCGCGTATTCCATGGTCGAACTTGCCATGGCAATTAAATACTGCTCTGAGGCAAAGATCGACTTGCTGACCATCGACGGCGCGCCTGGAGGCACTGGTATGAGCCCGTGGCCCATGATGGAAGAATGGGGCATACCGACATTTTATCTGCAGTCGCTTGCTTATGAGTTCGCTGAAAAGTTGAGCAAGAAAGGAGAGAGAGTACCTGACCTTGCGATGGCAGGCGGTTTCTCAAGTGAGGACGGAGTGTACAAGGCTCTTGCAATGGGTTCACCATACTTCAAGGCGGTCTGCATGGGACGCGCGCTGATGATACCCGGGTTCGTGGGCAAGAACATCGGCAAATGGATAAAAGAGAATGACCTGCCCAAGACTGTTTCCGAGTTCGGTACAAGACCACAGGAAATATTCGTGTGCTACGAAGAGCTTGCACAGAAGTTCGGCGACGACATGAAGCACCTGCCGCTTGGCGCGCTGGGTATCTACACATACGCACAGAAGTTCAGGACCGGACTGCAGCAGCTCATGGCAGGATCGCGCAGGTTCAACATCGCTACCATAAACAGGAACGATTGTATGGCGCTCACAGAAGAAGCTTCAAAGATTTCAGGTATCCCCTACGTTATGAATGCGTACAGGGAGACCGCAGAAGCGATACTTGATGAGTAATTATAGTTAAGTCTTAGAAAAAACCGGAATATCTGTTAAAAAACAAAACCGCAGATGAATACAGATTTATTTGCGGTCACCTTTTTTCTTGATCATATTTTCTATCACGCCGCGCTTTTTCCTCAACGACCTGATAGTCAGATAATAATAACCTGAGATCACAACGACACATACTATCAATATTATTGAAAAATAAGACAATAGCACTGGAGCGTTCCTCTGGTAGTATTTTACCGATATCTGGAATGGATACGGATTTTCCCATATCAGCACTTCTCTTCCCATAGCGTCAGTGGTAACATTATCTGGTTCAGGGTTGGGGATTCCCAATAACCTTGAACCCGTGGTATGACCCGGCGGCAGGACAACTCTGACGCTCATATTCTCTTTTGTCGTTCTGACAAAATCAAGACCATCGGATTGGGTGAACGCCACGAACCCTGAAAATTCTGAACTGAAATCGAACCTGATATAACTCCTTCCAACTATCGGCTCTGTAGTAACATTGAAAGTCACATTCTCTCCGGAATAATTCACAGCCACAGGATCCCTGAAATTCGTTTCGGTGCTGTCTTCGAGCACGTATTTAATAGTGGTTTCGTTGGTTACACTGTCCACCACCTTCACTGTGGACCCATTGAGGTAATATAGTGTAGTGTTTTCAATACCTGGAAGCTCATACTGTCCTGGACCTCCAGCCGGGACTTCAGAAGAAATGCATCCTGATGCCAAAAAAAATAGTAGAAGAATCATGAACCAAAACTTCATCACTGCACCAGCATGATAGCTTCCATCTTTGAAAAATATTCCTCATTCGAAGGTATTCTCCCTAATGTTGAAACAACAGATGCCAGTTCTGCCGAACCTAAATATACTTTCGCATTCTTACCCATGCGGTTATCAAAATTGCGCGTGGATGTGGAGAACACTGCGGCGTTATCTGCAACCCTTGCCTGATTGCCCATACACAGGCTGCATCCCGGTATCTCCAGCCTTGCTCCAATCTTTTTAAATACGTCATATTCGCCAGTTTCTTTAAGATGTTCTTCCACCAGTCTTGTGGGTGGTGAAATCCATAGCTTCGATGCGCTCTTCCCCTCTTTCCTGAGTATTTTTGCAGTGTTGCTGAAATGACTTAAATTCGTCATGCATGAACCAATAAAGACCTCGTCTATCTTTTCACCCGCAGCATCAGAGAGCGGCTTTATGTGGTCAGGATCATTGGGGCATGCAAGCAGTGGTTCTCTGATCTCTGACAGGTCGATGTCTATTGTATCCGCATATTCCGCGTCATCATCCCTTTTAAGAAGCGTTGGATGAGAAAGCCATTCTTCCATTTCCTTTATCCTGTTCTCAAGAGCAGCGCTGGCATAGCCCTCTTTTGATAGTGATTTCAATATTGAAATGCTGTCCTTCAAATACAGGGAAACATTTTCCTCTGAAATCGCGATCACCGCTGCTTCAGCCGAGCGTTCCGCGCTTGAATCGGTTAGTTCAAATGCTTCCTCAACAGAGAGGTCAAGTCCTTCTAATTCCATTATCCTTCCATTAAAGACGTTCTTCTTGTTTTTCTTAACAAGAGAGAGTTTTCCCTGATGCATTGCAAAATACGGAATGGCATTCACGGCATCCCTCAGGAAAATCCCTTTCCTGAGTCTTCCCTTGAAACGCACGAGCACGCTTTCAGGCATGTCAAGCGGCATGAAGCCAAGCGCCGCAGCAAAAGCCACAAGACCGCTTCCTGCCGGGAAAGATATGCCGATAGGAAAACGCGTGTGGCTGTCACCTCCTGTTCCAACCGTATCTGGAAGGAGCATCCGGTTCAACCACGAATGGATTATGCCATCCCCGGGTTTTAACACCACTCCGCCTCTGTCTCTGAAAAATCTATAGAGCGTCTTGTGCATCTCCCTGTCTTCAGGAGTGGGATACGCAGCTGTATGGCAGAACGACTGCATGACCAGGGGGGCACCGAATTCAAGGCAGACAAGTTCTTTGATCTCATCAGCGGTCATGGGACCTGTTGTGTCCTGTGAGCCCACTGTAGCAATTTTCGGAAGGCACGACTGCCCGGGGCGGACGCCTGCAATACCGCACGCTTTCCCGACCATCTTCTGCGCCAGGTTGAAGCCGCGGGAGGATGCCTGCGGTGCTGTGGGTTCAATGAACGTTGATTTTCCTTTTCCGAGGGCTTCCTGCGCCTTTCTTGTTAGTTCTTTTCCGATTATAAGTAAGAGCCTGCCACCTGCCCTGTACTCATCTGGAAGCGTTTCTGGTTCAAGCCTGAATTCCGTTATCTTGCTGCCTTTTTCATCAAGTATCATACGCCGAACGAAATCTATTGTAATTGTGATTCCGCTTTTCAGTGCCGACACATCGCACCTTATGGGAATGGCGCCGCTGTCGCGGGCGGTATTGAAGAATATCGGAGCTATCTGGCTTCCCAGAATGATGCCGCCCCTTCGTTTGTTCGGGATTCCGGGAATGTCCTCGCCTATCCACCAGATGACGGAATTCATGGCTGATTTCCTGCTGCTGCCTGTTCCGACAACGTCTGCTACAAAAGCTATTGGATGCCCCTTTTTTTTAAGCCCTTCGATTTCAGAAATAGCGTTGTGGTAGCGGTTCTCCAGCATGTGGAGGGCGTGGAGCGGGATGTCCGGACGGCTCGCAGCGCGAGATGCGGGAGAGAGGTCGTCGGTATTTACCTCACCTGGCACTTTGAAAATTGTTACTGTCAATGAATCTGGGAGTCCCGGGCAACGAGTGAACCACTCTGCGCTCGCCCAGCTTTCCATGACTTTTTTTGCCTGTGGATTTGATCCTGAGAGTTCCTGTATTTTATCAAAGAACCCGAAAACCAGTATCGTATCTGAGAGTGCTTTTGCCGCTACGCTCCCAAGCTCATCATCTTCAAGCAGTTCTATAAGCGTTTCAAGGTTATATCCCCCTTTCATCATCCCAAGCATCTTTACTGCATCGCGCGGTGAAACTACCGGCGACTGCTTTTCGCGAAGTGCGATGCGTCTTAGAAGGTTTGCTTTTTCAAGCGCGGCGGGGTCAACGCCAGGAGGGACGTGCTCTTTAAGCAATTCAAGTATTAATTCTTTTTTTCCCGTGGGCGGGTCAAATACAAGGTCTGAAAGGGCTGCCACCTGCGGGGCTGAAAGTGGCAGTGGTGGAATGCCTTTTTTTTGACGCTCTAACATGTGAGCCTGGTAATCTTGAAGCACTGTTGGGATCATCGGCATCCTGAATGCACTGATGTTCTATTAATTTAACGATACAACTATCCTATAATCTAATTTTTGCACAGTTTATAGTTTTTTGCGCCCATCATTCTGATGGTTTTTCAATCAGAGGCTCAGGGCTGGCGGCTGACGCACGCCAGCCCTCAGCTTCAATAAGCCATATATTTTGCGGTAAATGGAG
>JAJRAP010000233.1 GCA_028679855.1 Candidatus Methanoperedens sp. | reverse complement strand
TGAGCACATGGGAATAATCGCCCTGGGTATTGGATTTGGCGGCGTATATGGCATATTCGGCGCGATCCTTCATATGTTCAACCACGCAATGACAAAATCCCTGATGTTCTTTGGCGCAGGAAATATCCTTCTCAAGCACGACACTAAGGAGATATTCAACGTGAGCGGAGTGGTGAAGACGATGCCTGCAACAGGCGCCATGTTCGTTGTCGGGGCGCTGGCTATCACGGGTTCGCCGCCCTTTTCCATTTTCATCAGCGAATTTACCATACTTGCATCAGGTTTTTCACAAGGTCATATAGTTGCGGCGGTATTGTTCCTTCTGTTCATAATAATGATATTTGCGGGATTCTTCAACAATGTCAGCAGAATGGCTTTCGGGAATCCAAAACCAGGTATAGAAAAAGGAGATATGGGCAGGTGGACGCTTGTGGCTATGGGCATCCTGATGGTATTTATTATCGTGCTTGGCGTATACATTCCCCCGCCTTTCTATGAGATGATAATGAGAGTAGTGGAAATCGTGAGATGATGATATGTCAGAAGAATTAATTGAGACAATAAAAAAGGAATTCAGGAGCAATGTTTTTGATGAAACAGTTTCAAATAATGAGCATTATCTCACAGTAAAGAAGGAAGCAGCGGTACGCATTTGTGACTACCTGTATCACACGCTTGATTTCCCTCTCATTTCGATATTTGCGACAGACGAGAGAGCAAAAGACGGGTGTTTCAAGATACATTACATATTCTCATGCAAAGACGATATGTTCATAATAATAAAAATAAAGGTGGAAGAAACCTCTCCAAGGTTCGCCACGCTTACACATAAGATCCCGGCAGCCAACTGGTATGAACGCGAGATACAGGATATGTTCGGACTTGTACCTGTTGGTCACCCTGACCCCAGGCGCCTCATCCATTTCGAGGACTGGCCTGCTGGTTTTTATCCCCTGAGAAAGGACTTTGATATCAGGACAAAACCTCCGCGCGTGAAGGGAGAATATATTTATCGAAGAGTGGAGGGGGAGGGAGTGTATGAGATACCTGTTGGTCCTGTCCATGCAGGTGTTATCGAGCCCGGACATTTCAGGTTCAGCGTGGCAGGTGAGCCTATACTTAACCTTGAGATAAGGCATTTCTATACACATAAAGGCGTGGAAAAATTGTTCGAGAGCCTTAGCATCGATAAAGCGGTATTCCTTGCAGAACGGATTTCGGGCGACAATTCGGTAGCGCATTCAGCGGCGTTCTGCCAGGCAGTTGAGAAAGTCGCAGGCGTAGATATTCCTCCACACGCAAAATACATTCGCACCATCCTTCTTGAACTTGAAAGGATCTACAATCATTTTGGAGACATCGCAGGCATTGCAACAGATGTTGCTTATCCCTTCGGCGCAGCGCATGCTAACAGGTTAAAGGAGCAGGTAATGCAGCTAAACGAAAAAGTAACGGGAAGCAGACTGTTGCGCGGCATGAACACCACAGGGGGAGTGAGACGCGATATCGGAGATAAGAATGAGTTGATTTCAAAGGAACTTGCCACACTGCAAAATAATTTCAGGGAACTCATGGAACTGCTGATATCTTCGCCATCGGTGGCTGACAGAATAGAGACCACAGGGCGCATCTCCAATGAGATAGCAAAAGGACTGCATGTTGTCGGCCCTGCGGGGCGCGCCTCTGGAATAGATGGCGACACAAGGCGCGACCATCCGTATGCAGCTTATCCGGAACTCGAATTTAAGGTACCTGTGCGCAAAGCGGGCGACGTGAACGCAAGGACTCTTGTTCGCGCAGATGAAGTGTACGAATCCATTATGCTTATCCAGCAGGCGCTTTCCAGGCTCCCTGAAGGCGATATTAGGACTGACGTGAATCAGATACCTGACGGTTATGCTCTTGGTTATACAGAGGCGCCAAGAGGCGAAACGTTATACTGGGTCCATATTTCAAACGGCAGGATCGAGCGATGCAAGGTTCGCGACCCATCGTTTTGCAACTGGCTTGCGATAGAATATGCAGTCCTTGACAACATCGTTCCAGACTTTCCGATCATTAATAAAAGCTTGAGTTTATCGTATTCTGGCAACGACATGTAGGTGAAATAATGTTCGAAATCCTGATAAAAACCCTTAAAACCGGGACTGTAACCACCAAATATCCCCAAAAGCCAGACATTGCGCCATTGGGATTTCGCGGGAAACCTGAACTGCTCCCCGAAAAATGTAACTTCTGCGGCGAATGCGTGAAAGCATGCCCACCAGGCGTGATATGGCTTGATGAAGAGAAGGGAGAAAAAAGGTTCACCCTGTCCTGCTGTGGATGCATATTCTGCGGCATGTGCGAAGAGGTATGCCCCTGTGGTGCTATAAGGCTCACGCGGGAATATGAACTCGGGTCAAAGACAAAGGATGACCTTCTCACTATTATCCGGAGGAGGGTATGACAATCGAGGATGAAAGAGAGATTATGGGGCAGCGACTCCATGAGAAAATAAAGAATATCTTTGGGCGCTCGCTTTCCATACGCGAGGTGGATGCAGGTTCATGCAATGCCTGCGAGGTCGAAATAACCGCGCTTTCAAACCCGATATATGACATGGAACGCTTTGGCATCCACATTGTGGCTTCGCCGCGCCATGCCGATATGCTTCTTGTCACAGGACCTGTCACCCGGAACATGGAGCTTGCGCTCCTTAAGACCTATAATGCGACCCCTGAGCCAAAACTTGTGGCAGCAATGGGGTCTTGCGCATGCAACGGCGGCATATTCGGAGAAACGTATGCAAGCGGCGGCGGTGTAGACAGGTTTATCCCTGTGGATTTGTATATTCCTGGATGTCCCCCGAGACCCCAGGCTGTGATATTCGGTCTTATGGTAGCTGTTGATAAACTTGAGCAGAAAATAAGGAAATTGGAGGTAAAGGCATGACAAGATATGAGATACTTGTAGCTACAGATGATTCTGAATACGCGAGAAAAGCAGAAATTGCAGCCATGAAGATCGCGCGTTCCTATAATATCCGCATGGCTGCTATCTATATTGCGGTAGGCAGCAAAGACTCAGAACGCGAGGAACGCATTGCGAAGGGTGAGAATGTCCTGAACCGCGTTGTAGAAGAGGGAGAGAGGATGGGTGTGGAGGTACACAAGCTACTTGTAGGCGTAAGCATGCAGCGCATGCCTCAGAAGGGCGCCATGGCAGATACGGTAGCGAGGGCGATACTTGACGCAGC
>JAJRAP010000232.1 GCA_028679855.1 Candidatus Methanoperedens sp. | reverse complement strand
CTACGATGTATGCATATTTGATATTGTTTGAAACGCCCATGTCTTTTTTCACCCGAACAGGATATCAGAGACCTGTTTCAATGATCTTTCTTTGACATTTTTCAAAATGATCTCGTACCTGAAATCCAGATACTCAGTTCCCGTCTCGTTTTCTATTATCACACCGCCGATGCTGTCAATATTTCCCGCATGTTTAAGTTTCGTGAGTTTTTTGACCGCATCATTGTCTTTTTCAGCCGAGTATATCCTGGAATTATTTGCCTGGTTCTTATCGATAATCGATTTGAGAAGCTTCTGGTTCTTATCAGATGGAAGTTTACTTACGGTTTCCTTAGCCTTATCGTTCACCTCATCAAGAAGCTCCTTTCGCGCATTGAGCATCGCCCTCTTGACTTCAAGGGCTGCACCTGACATCTCCTGCATCCTGATCCTTTCGATCTCTTTCTTTGCCGCTTCCTGCTGTGCAGCTTTGATCCTGGCTGCCTGTGACTTTGCTTCCGCAGTGATTCTTGATACTTCCGCGCTCGTTTCTTTTTCTATCCTGTCAGCTTCAGCCTTGCCTTTGGCTTTAATTTCTTCAACTATCGCATCGAGTCCCATATCAGTTCACTTTTATTTGAACACGAATAGCAATATCAGCGCCACTACAAGACCGAAAATTGCAATGGATTCAGGGATGACCGTCATCAACAGGCCTTTACCGAAGAATTTCTCATCTTCAGCCATTGCGCCTACTGCTGCTGCGCCTATAGCCTGTTCGCCCATACCTGCGCCTATTCCTGCAAGTCCTACTGCTATTCCTGCACCTATCGCGATCAATCCTGCTGGATCTGTTGTTAATGCTGTTGGATCTACTGCCATATTTTTTTATTCCTCCGTATATTTTCTATTATAACCAAAGGGAGCATATTTCTTGCCCCCTCCTTCATAAAATTTAGTAAAGAATTCAACATACTGAAGCCTCAGTGAGTGAAGTCCGGGTCCGATAATCCCAAGTAACAGATTTATCAGATGCCCTATGAACAGGACTAACATGCCAAGAAGGGCAAGTCCTATCCCGCCCCCCATCACTACTCCGCCAGGCTTTATGAAGAGGTCCATGGAGAGCGTATTCACTGCAAGAGCGATCCCTGCCGATGATAGACCTATCGCAAGTATCCTTGAGTACGATAGGACATTGCTTAGAAGTGTGGGTATCTCAAGGATGTTTATTACTCCTTCCCCTTTTATCAAAAGCGCTATTCCTGCTATGGCAAGCACTGCGCCTCCTGAATAGATAAAGTCGCCTGACGGTACAGATGTTTTCGTCATCAAGGCAGGCATCAGTTTTGCTATTACAGCTACGCCGCCTATCAGGATCATCATCCAGCTTCCTTTCGCATATATCGCATGCTTCAGGTCATGCTCGACCATGATGTTCCTGAAACCGATAACAAGTCCCATGAATACATGGAGTATACCGATAACAAAGCATATCAGGAGAAGGAACTGCACTGCTCCGAACCTGTGGATAGGTAGATGCAATCCTGAGATCACAGGGAAAGCGATCCCGAGAAGACCTTCTTCGATTTTCCCGTGCAATTCCACGTTAAAGAGCGGGAGTCCGAAAAATTCGCCGTATATAACGCCGAATATTATTGACATGACTGCCGAGATGAGCAAGATCAGCGCAAGAGAATTCAGACCACCGGTCTTGAATTTATTCTTAATTATAAATGCCATTGCCGCCACGATAATACCATATCCGACATCCCCAAGCATGATACCATAGAAAAGAGGGAAGGTGATGAATAGAAGAATCGAAGGATCTATCTCGCCGTACCTGGGGGTCGCGAAAGTGTTAATGAGTAATTCGAACGGTTTTGCAGGTCCAGGGTTCTCAAGTTCGATGGGAATTTCTTGTTCATTTGCTTTTTCTTCAAGTTTTGTGAGATGTACCAGACCACGTGAACTTTCTGCCAGATTGGATTCCAGTTCTGCGAATTTTTTTGTTGGCACCCATCCGTCTATAATAAATGCATTGGGACTTGTTGCAAACCGCAGAGGAGCTTCAGCCTTCTGTGTCTCCATGGAAAGATATTCATCAGCAGCCATTATGAATTCCGAATATTCTTTTTTGATGTTGTCAAGTTCCGATTCTATGGAAGTCTGTTTTTCCTTGAGGAGATACACCTCTTTGGTAAGGTCATCGAGTAAGGTAACCGGATTCCCCATAATATCCGGAACTTTCAATTCGACATACGAATGCTCATCCTGGAAGAGCTTCTGGACCTGTTCCTCAAAGACCTTCGGGATAAAGAGCGCAATTATGTTTCGTTTTTCATACAATCCCGTATACAGTTCATAGTTATCAGTAATCCCCGAGAGCCTTTGTGCAATATCGTTCCCGATATAACCTGTATGCACCTTCAGCGTTTCATAACCATGATACAATTCCAGAGATAACGGGAGTCCTGTGAAGGGGTTGATCGCCGAAATAAGGTCACTTTTCTCTTTTATATTGAACTCAAGGTTCCTCAGTTCATCGGTGCGGGTAGATACCTCTTTATGGAGATTAATAATTTTTTCATCTATCAGGGAAGGTAGTTGTTTTGTGCTCTGTTTTGAAGATGGTTCTTTTTCAGCAACCCCGAGCTGGTTAGCTATGGTCCTTAAAGAAAGGAGATGCTCTGAAAGTCTGGAGGCGGGCTTCAATGGTTTTCCAATCTTGAAACCTCCACCTTCGTCCGCATAATCCGTTATGTGCAGGATATTCAACTTGTGAAGTATGGAAATTGCCGGCTCCATAGCATCCTTTGTGCCTGCGATCACGACCTTTGTCATCCGTGTAGGTCTAAGCATCCGCTGTCCTCTCGAACTCGGTTAAAATAAATTGTGTGGCTTTTTCAATATTTTTCTTTGCCTTGTTTTTTATTTCAAGTGCGTCAGAAACGCCTTTATGCACGATTTTCTCCCGTTCTCCTTTGATGAGCTTCTTTGCTTCAATTATTTCAGAATCAGCACTTAACCGGGCTTCTTCCTCCGCCATCCTGATGATCTCCCTGGATTGCGCCATGGCATCGGAAATCTTTCTGCTCTTTGTCTCGATTGCTGCTGTAACTGTTGCTTTTGCTTCTTCCTCTGCCATTTTGATCCGGGATAAAATTTCAGCTCTGGTCATTGCATTCCTCTAATTATGCTCTAATAATAAGCTCCGTTTTGACCTTTTTACATAAGAGACCAAATACATAAATCATTCGCTTTTAACTGATATGACTAATGCCTATTATTAATGAAAAATCATTTCAAAGGGGTGCCGGGGATAACAGTATGGACTCCTGATAGATAGATCAGTAATAAAAACGTAGATATGGGGCATGGAGATTATGATGGCAAGGCCAGCCTCTTTATTTGAAGCGGTACAGATTTCTCTCATGTGCCATAGAATATATCCATACAGCGGATGGCTCAGGATGTCCCCTTTGCATCAAATTTTCGAACATGCAAAAATATATATAAAGAAACATTTCTCTATACAGCAGTGGTACTAAATGGATATAATTGAAAAAGCGAAGGGATTTTTTTAGATAAATGAAAGCAAAAAAAGGCAGAACAAAGATCATAACTGCTGTCCTTACTATATTTTTCCTTATTGTTATTGCTTATTTTCTCATCCCCCAGGAAAGTGACAAATGGAGCGTAAGGAGTAATGGAGTTTTATCTTATCCTGAAAACAGGGGTAAAGTCAATGTAAGTGTGCTTAAAACTGAATCAGGCAGCAACTACACTCTTGAAACAATTTCGTTTCAGAGCAAGGATTATACGGTGGAGGGACTCCTTCGCATCCCGTCCTCAGAGAAAAAGGTGCCTGCAGTTGTTCTCCTGCCCGGAGCCACCGTGCCTAAAGAAGGAACGCAGGGGCTTGCGCAGATATTATCCGGCATGGGATATGCCAGTCTGGGAATTGAGCAGCGCAACCGCGGCGGGGTGAATCCCCAGTACGATTTTGGGCTTTTCAAAGACGGGAAAGAGCCGGTTGAGCATAAGATGGTATTTGACGCCCTGCGGGCTGTAGATGTCCTTAAGCAGGACACACGCATCGATGCAAACCGTATAGCTGTCATCGGAGAGAGCAACGGGGGGCGGTTCGCCATTATTGCAGCGGCTATTGATCCTGATATTAAAAGCGTCATCGGGATCAGCACGAGCGGTTATGATATGGAAGCACAGCTTGCTGGCGTCAGGGATGAAACTACGCTAAGGTTTTATCGCTCGATCGACCCGGATACTTATCTCAATTCCATCCCTCCACGCAGGTTCGTGATGATGCATTCTGTTAACGACAGCATCATACCTTTAGAGCTTGCTGAGAATACTTTTAAAAAAGCGAAAGAACCGAAAATGTTCTATGAGATCGAAACCGGAAACCACGGGTTCAGCGAGGGTATGAGGAAGCCGCTTGAAGATGAATTGAGGCTCATTTTCCACTAAGATACCCTGAATATCCTTTAAATTTCCCTGCTTTCCTTTGCATCAAAGAATGGTATTGTTGCATCCTGGTACCAGGACTGAAGGAATATGAGCATGTGGGATTTCATGAATACTGGTACAGGCACGGATACGAGCAACATGAGTACAATTAACGGGATCAATGCGACCAATCCATAAATTATCATCACTGTCCAGAACAGAATGTTTCCGGTACCCAGACCGAGCGATGATAATATGAAATAAAGGATCAAACCTACTAATATGATAACAATAGCCAATAATATAAAAATTATTAAAGCTGCAATGCCCATAATAATAGCTGCCACCAACCAGAGCAGAGCCCTCATTATCCAGTAAACAACTATCTGTTTCCTGTCAGCACTGGCTCTTCCAAGTATCTTTTTTATGGCTTCGATCAAGCCGGTCTGATCGTACATCACCAGTGGGATAGAGAGATTTATCAAAGAGTAAATAATTCCGCTGATCAAGGCAAGGACTATCGCTACAATCATAAACCAAAAAATACCGGATAGGATCGATCCAAAAGTAATTATCGCAGGTGATTGCAGCATCGGCAGCACCACGGAAAGCATTGCCAGAATGAACAGTGAAAGGAAAAACAGTCCCAGTATCGTCTGTATTATGAACAGGTTGAACCCGGGACGCAAGTATTTTTTAAAGTTTGCAATAATCGTCACTTTATTCGTAACGAGAGCTTCAACGAACACAAATTGCATAATACTGGATATCAGGGTAAAAAGCAATGTTATGAAAATTATTATAACCAATCCGATCAGGATATAAGTCTGGTACTGATGCCAGAACTGTGTGATTTGATCGATTATTTCCTGGGTTGATGGCATTCCCTCAGTTAATGGCGCATCCATATTCATATCTGCTGCGGGCTTGTTGAAGGTGCCAGGGTTAAAATTGAAACCTGAAAAACCTCCCCCGCTAACAATAATTATTATCCCCAGTTTAATCCATTTCCAGAAATCAAATGGCTTAAAAAGAGTTTTACTTGTTCTTTTTATCGCCGTATCAATGGATTCTATACTGTACCAGTTCATAATCCTCATGAATTAATTCGGCTTCACGTATAAATAATTAATCAGTGCTTTTATACATGAGCCCTCATCTTTTAGTCTTATTTGCATTTGATGCGATTAGATAGCTTTAATAGCCATTGAATCGAGTATAGCGGGTCATCAGGGGCTGTGGCCTAGTCCGGCATGGCGACGGGCTCCAGCGGAAAACCGGAAGATTCCGGTGTGTTATGATGAGCAACGGGTCAACCGAGCGAACCGGACGCGGTAAGCAGTGAGGAACCGTTGGAGCACTGAACGTGCTGCTCAAAGACCCCGGATTTAAATCCGGGGTCAAGTGCGTAAAACCTGGCGTTTTCGGAGAGACCCGTCGATCGTGAGTTCAAATCTCACCAGCCCCATACAACAACCACACATCAACTGTCCTGAACGATTTCATCCATCTCTATATTCTCGATTCCCCTCTCCCCCAGCGCACTCTCAAACTCCTGCGGCGTAAGGACAGGCACATGGAACCTTTCAGCATCGTCTATCGTGATCCTCGGGCAGGCAGTGTTCACATAAGCGTCAGCCTGGAATGCCAGCAACTGCTCTGGTGTAACAAGGTCCATCTCGATTATTAAACATTTCTTCCCGTGCTTTTCTGCCAGCGTTTTGAGGCGCATGGCAAGCTCCATCCTGTTCTGGCCGCTCTTTGTGGAAACAATGATCCCAAAAACATCTGCGTCCATAGCTTTTGCGATATATCCGCCGCGCTTACGCTGGAATTTTTCTGGAGCAACTTCCACCGCCTGGTTCAGATACGGGTCTGCCGCAACCACTCTTTTCCCCGTAGCGATCGCAACTCCAAGCGGGTGGAAAACTCCACTTCCGATATAGAGAAGTTCCTCGCAATCGATCCGTGCCGCAGTAAAATTACATCCCAGCACCTGCCCTGGATATGCGACTCTCTCGTTCCCCCTTCCAACAACACATTCTTTCCCGTGTTCTTTTAAGACCGTGCATGCATCATCCAGCTTATGAACGTGCTGGACTGTGGTTATCAATCCTATCCTTCCGGTTTTCAGGAGCGGGATTGCATTCCTGACCGCTGGAACCACATCTACGTTCGAGCGCGCTTCAATAAAGACCACGTTGTCGTGTTTTCCCATACCTGCATGCCCGAAATGGAACAGTACATCAACCCTGCCCGCAAGTACGGTATCGATATCGCATGCACCAAAGCAGGGGTTGCCTGAAATAATAACACTCGCCATTGTCTTTTTTTCTATCTCTTCTGCAAGACCCGGCGCCCGCCTTTTCAGCCCTTCAGGGAACTGGAGACCGACCTTTTTGCAGTTCCTGTTCTTTATGATACTAATTACGCGTTCCAGGTCAAGATCGAATTGCGGCATTACAGTTTCCTCGCTATGACATACGCCTCTTTTTTTTCAGGTTCAAGCACATCAATGATCTTAAGACCCAGGGAAGATAATTTCCTGAGGATAGGTTCACGCTCCTTTTTTTTTTGCAGTTTCAGCACCTGCATGAGCATGCCACCGCTTTTCAATGCAGGAAGCACGTTCTCAAGGGCTTTTATTGAAGATAAAGGATCTGCGGTGATATCCATGAGCAGGACATCGAATTTTTCCTTCTCAAAAGTCATTGTGAACACGTCGTTGAACTCTACCGTGATATTGGGGCGCTCATGCGCGATCATTCCAAGCTCGGTACGGAACTCGCGGCTGAATTCGACCCCGTGAACATGGGATGCGATCTCAGAGGCGAACAAAAGGAAACCTCCGGCGCTTGACCCGATATCAAGCACGCTGTCACCATTTTTGATAATACCCGTCGTTTCCTGGATCTCTTTGAGTTTCCAGTATCCAGCGGGTTTATCCATATCCTGCATTACTTCAACGAGGTCACAATACGCAATATCATAAGAGGGTTTCATGATCACCATGCCATTGACCTTCACGTGCCCCTCTGTGATAGCCCTTTTTGCGCGCCCGCGGGAGCCGAGATTTCCTATCTCGACAAGGAAAGAGTCAAGTCTCATAAAGCACCTGAAGATTTGATCGCAACAATTAATAGCAAATAAACTATATTAAAAGTATTTCTGTGCCGAGGTGGCAGAGCGGACTAACGCGGCAGGCTCGAGACCTGTTTTACCTTCTGGTAAGCAAGGGTTCAAATCCCTTCCTCGGCGCTTCTTGATCACTCTAAACGCGTTCAGTTCAAGGGAAAACTATATTCAATTAGCAGTAATTACAATCAGTCCGGTAGTGATGGAACAGGAAAATCTTGACGATATCAGAAAAAAGGCCGATAAATTCGAATCCCAGTACAATAAATTAAAACAGGAATTCAAAGATTATATTGAAGTCAGTAGAAAAAATGAAGAGAAAAAAAGAATTGAAATAAAGGCGGACTTATCCAAAAAATTGCTCGTAGTCGCAGATTCATTGACACGAATTTCTGGATCGGACAATGAGCAAACCTGCGAAATGATGAAAAATTATTCAGATAACATCCGCAAGAACATAGAGGCAATTTATGACCAGATGCTTTATGCCTCAGGTCTCACGCCTATAGAACCCGGAGCAGGAGATAAATTCGATGAAAAAAGGCATATAGCCGTAGGATTGGAATACGGCACAAAATATCCTCAGAACTCCATATTTCGGGTTGCAAGGAAAGGATATATATTTGAAAATAATATAGTCCGTCCTGCTGAAGTCATCGTCTCAAAAAATCCGGTAGAGCAAAAAATGATCAAAAAAGGATTTTGGGATCGCCTCACAGGTCTGATAAAAAGGGAAAAACCGCAAGTTTCAGAGATGAATAAGAGAATAGATGAAATAGAGCGCGTTCAAAAAGAAAAAATAGATAAGATCTCAATTGATTTGGAATCCCTGAGAAATTCTTACCGTGAACTTGAGACAAAAGCGAAACAAACTTACGAACTTGAACTAGAGAGGAATCAAAAGATCGCAGAAATTTCAAAGGAAATGGAATATCTAAAAAATTCAATCAGAGAAATAAATACAAAAACGGAAGAGAAACCTTTAATACAAAAAGAAAAATTCGATAAGATCCCATGGATATAAAATAAAAGAGGTCGACAAGAATGGATAAAAACATAATAGGTATTGATTTCGGCACCACGAACTCTAAAATGGCATATTTGCTGCTTGATGAGCCAACGATCATTGAGAACAATGAAGGAAAGAAGATAACGCCATCTATCGTTTATTTTAAAAATGAGGACGAAGCGGTAGTGGGTGAATTAGCAAAAAGGAACATGATCGTATATCCTGAAAATACTGTCGTTTCAATAAAGAGAGAAATGGGAACTGACTTCAAAAAAAAGATAGGACGCCATAAATTCCCGCCAGAATATATAGGCGCTCAAATATTCAAAAAACTTGCTGACGATGCAAAGATCAGGCTTGGTAAGACTTTTAATGGTGTAGTGGTATCGGTTCCGGCAAATTACTCAGATAGCCAGAGACAGTCCATCAAGGATGCGGCAGAGATCGCTGGTCTGAATGTTTTGAGAATGATAAATGAACCCACAGCAGCAGCGCTTGCATACGGGATAAGGGAAGACAGGGACAGGAAAGTTCTGGTATATGATTTTGGCGGAGGGACATTTGATGTCTCCATATTATCCATTTCATCTGGGTTCTTCGATGTGGACGCAAGCGCAGGCGAGCACAGGCTCGGCGGAGATGATATTGACGCGCGTATCGTGGAATATTTGAGTAAAAAAGTGTATGAGCAGCTCGGGATCGATGTGAAAAAGGATCTTTCGCTCCTGGCAACCGTCCGTGAAACTTCTGAAGAGGCAAAAATCGCGCTATCTTGCAATGAAAGCACAATGATCAGCATTCCTTTTGCAGCAAGCAAAGCGCCTTTTAATACAATTCTGACGCGCATACAGCTTAACGGGATGATATCAGACCTCATCGAACGTACAAAAAAACCGATCGAACAGGCGCTGGATGATGCTTCGCTTGAGAAAAATGAGATCGATGACATTCTGCTTGTGGGCGGAACTACCCTGATCCCGGCTGTCTGTGACTTTGTGACGCAGTATTTCGGGAAAGAACCTGTAAAAGGTCCCGACCCCTATGAAGCTGTTGCGCTGGGCGCCGCAGTTGCAGGTATGGAATATGGAAAAGAAAAATCAACCATAGCTAAGAACATAGAAATAAGCGATGTGATCTCAAGTTCCCTTGGAGTATTGATGGCTGATGACACGGTAAATAAGATACTGGAGCGCAACACCAAGATACCCATCGTACGTACGGGAAATTATACCAATGTGGCAGATTTCACAAAAGAGGTTAAGATCGAGGTTTACCAGGGAGAAGGTGAGATGGCAAAAGACAATGAGCATCTTGGTGATTTCTTCATATCTGTTGAACCCATGCCTGCATTCCTGGATCGGGTCGATGTAAGTTTCGAAGTGGGAAAAGAATTCGGGATATTGAATGTTACGGCTGTGGAAAAGATATCAGGCAATCAGAGGTCAGTGAAAATGGAAGCCCGAAGCAGGCTTTCAAAAAAGGAAAAAAACAAATGGATGAAAAAATTGTTCGGTCAGGAAAGTATAGAAGTAAGTGTAACCAACATCTCAACCCGCGACGCTTTAACTCTCTACCTGAATCCGGGACAAACAATAATGAATTTAAAAACAGAACTTGAACAAAAAGGTTTGATGTGTGGAACTGATAATATTTTCTTTGATAATATCGAGCTTAAGGATACTCAAAGTATCTCTGAAGCAAAAATAACCGGGGGCAGCACTTTAGAAATAAGACAAAAATGAGTAAGCATAAGAAAAAATCACGGGAAGAAGGGCTTCATGAGGTCATAAAAGAGATTTCTATCGAAGACGATCCCTACTGGAAAGTAGGCGGGGTCTATATGGATGCCCACAGGGTCGGAAGATTCCTTGACAAATTTGAGCGCTTCGAGGAAAAGTATCCTGAATGGACGGATGAACTTCTTGGCGGGGCTCCCACGTTCTATTGCGTGCTTGGTGTCCCGAAAGGAAGTGTATTAGATGAAGTGAGACAGGCAT
>JAJRAP010000231.1 GCA_028679855.1 Candidatus Methanoperedens sp. | reverse complement strand
TTGATCTCTTTTGCTACAGGTTGTTTCGGCTGAGGCTTATTCTTCAGCAAAGCTTTGAACATCGCGTCTACATCCATAGGCATATTGTGTACCCTCTGCCTTTTATGTTAAAGGCAACTGTGAATATTACATATAAATACTTAAAACATTTGATTACTACCAGCAATTTTATTTAGTGTGAAGGTAAGTATCAGGGGAAATCATGGAGCGATTCAAGAAAAAAAACATCTGGATTGTGGTATTTATCGGTGCAATGATTTTCGCACTTTTTGCGAACGAGGTTGGGTTTGTCAAATTTATATCCCGTATAAGCAATATCAACAAACCACTTTTTCTTCTTGTTATCCTTTTCAACTTCCTGAATATACTTGCATTTACGATCACCTGGCGTTATCTTATTCCAGCTAAGATCGGCATCTACAAATTATTCACTTTCTTTATGGCAGGGACATTTATCAACAATATCACCCCGACATTCGGGACTGGCGGCGAGCCGGTAAAAGCCATGCTGCTCGGAAAAGAAACTGGCACCAGCAAGGCAGAATGTTTTGCAGGCGTGGTCTCGCAGAGGATGCTGAATATGTTCCCGTTCCTGGTAATCGGCGGTCTGGGTGTGGGGCTTTTGTTCTCAAGATCTGAAGTAAAACTTGAGACCTGGCAGATAATAGGTCTTTCGTTCTCCATTTTGCTCGCCTTTAGCCTTTTTGGCATGATCATTTATTTCTATGTGAAAAAAGACAAACTCTCATCGTTCGTTCATTCCATGATCAGGTTTCTTGCCCCATTTATCGGGCTTGTGAAAAAAGGATTTGACCACAGGGCTTACGTGGACGCTGTAGAAAGATCGATAAATTCCTTTCACGGCGGTCTTAAAAATATCAGCCATAACAGGAATGGGGTACTGAAAGCCACTTTATTATCTTTTCTGGGCTGGACGTTTGACATTATGGCTATATATGCGGTATTTCTCTCCATGGGAGAGCCGGATATCCATATCAGCATCCTGATAATCACATATTCCTTTTCAATGATGAGCGGCTGGCTCCCTCTTTTTCTTCCCGGGGGTCTGGGCATCGTGGATGTAACCATGGCCGGGCTTTTCATGTTCGGTGGTGTTTCAGCAGAGACGGCAATGGTGGCGGCATGGCTTTACAGGCTGGTTAACTACTGGTTTAATACAGTACTTGGGGGATTTTATTTGTGGCTTTCATTAAAGCCCAAATAACTCCTTTTTTGTGAACTTGAAAGAGCCGGTAATTTTTACAAGGTCAGGAAGTTCCCCGAACCCAGCCCTGAGCATCAGGCCTGCCATTTCTTCTTCCATCACCCGGCTTATCCCGATAATGGAAGTCGTTGGTCTTGGGTTGACATCCACAACGTAAGGCATGCCGCCGAGCACTATATCCACTCCTGCGTATCCTCTGCATCCCAGCACCTTCGCGGTCTTTTTTGCAACCGCAATGATCTCATCATTCCTGTCGCAATAATATGGTACGATACCGCCTTCATAGGATATTTCATCGTTTATCTCTATAAGTTGCCTGTTGACCGTGAGCGCAAGCTGCGTCCTCCCAGTTATGATGCTAGCACTGAGATGCTCGCCTTTGATAAATTTAGTGGCGATAAAACCCTCTTTTAAGATACCGGCACTGCTTTTGTGGATGCCCTCCGAAGCGCAGCCGAACCTTGGTTTTATCACATAATCCCCATTGTACTCTCCGCTTCCTTTTGTCTCTGGCACGGGTATATTTTCTTTTTCAAGGACGCGGGTGCATTCGAGCTTGTCTGCGCACAGGCGCACGGCATGAGAAGGGCAGCCGAGGTTAAAGGTATTTTCTTCCACAAGCTGCGTCAGTTCCCCCAGAATCTCATCAGGCGCAATGACAAGCCCGGCATCGCATTCTTTTGAGATTTTTTCCAGGGCGTCTTCAAATTCCCCTGCTATAACTGCCGTCCCGGCTTCAAGCACCATTCCAGACGTGGGATACAATACTTCATGACCGCACGTGACGAAACTGCGCAAAAGTGTGCCAAGCATAGCCCGCCCTTCGAGGATAAATTCTTGAACACCTGCACCAACTGCGTATTCTGCGACCATTATTTTCATAATTCACCAGATGTTATGTTCGTATTAAAATTGTGTTACCAAGTTTTAATATATCTCAAACGCATAATTAGCCTGAAAATATATGATTTTAAACTTCCAGCTTACTACGGTTGAATCTAAAAACTATTCAAGTGCTGAGGATATTCGAAAATATAAGAATATCAACATAAACTATGACGTGAACCTGAAAAATCCCTCAATAGTTGTTGAGAAAACGCCATTTGGTGAAAAATCCGTACTGCGGGTAGAATATTCCTTTGCGATCAACTATTTATCCCCTAATATTGGACATATCAGGTTTGAAGGGTTATCTGACTATTTCAGCGAAGAAGATCTCAAGTCGCTGAAGGAAAAATGGGATTCAGGCAACGCTCCTGGCGATGTCCAGAATGAGCTTGCCAATTCCATGGTGGCGAACCTTGCGCCTCTTGCGCTCTTGCTGTCAAAATCATTGGGACTTCCCCCATCAATGCCCGTGCCCGTTATCAATTTCCAGCAGGTACAGAAGAAAAAGGAAGAACCAACATATTATCACGGATAGCTACTTTTTTTTATCCCGGGATTTCAAGAGCATGATATTTTCAACCTGTTTCCCTGTTGGTCATTACGAACCTGGCAATGACCGCCGCGCCAAAAATAATCCCGATGGTTATAGGGTAATATGAAGACCTGATGATGTTCCATTTATCTGCGAATATCAGGTATCCTGTTGTGAGAAGCACAAGTGCAGCTATCAGACCTGATAATTCCAGGGGTACTTTTATTTTACCAATAGTTATTTTATTCACGTTCTCAAGTCTTTCCAGCCTGCGCTCTGTTTCAGAAAGCGTTGAGAGCTGTTGCTCGATATTCCTGTTAGTCTCAATAAGGCATGCCAATCCTGCCTGCGTACTTTTTACTTTGCTCTCTATTTCAGTCAGGAAGTCTGCCTTTCCTGCGTTTTTTATTTCATCCACGGATCTGGCTAGAATTGCGACCTGGCTTATAATTTCTTCAATTTCATCGTGGATGTCATATTCAAGCATCGGGCTTTTTTCCCCACCTCCCTCATGTGATTTGTATGACAGGCGTCTTTCCACAGCTCTGAGGCGGCCATCAACGCTTCTCACGCTCTGGTCAAGGGCCTCAAGCCTTCCGTGAATGTCTATGCCTGTTACTGTTCCCTCGCTGTTTTTGTTCACAAGTTTCTCCGCTTGAATTTCTGTTTGACTATGATATTGATATATATAGTTTTCACATTGAAATTTTTTTAATTTTCAATTTATATTTTATTAGTGCGGGAGCAAAATAAAACGATTTATAAACTCTGGTCTCTCAAAGCAAACAAATTATGGTTTCGTTTATCAGGGATGAGTGCGGGACAATGGAGATCCCCATGCGCTTTGTGGTGTATGTGATGATCACAGGAGCGATCATCGCACTTGTTGCTATAGGGATATCGCGTCTTGAACCCGGTATTACTGAGGATACACTGGAAAAGCAGATAGGGGAAATCAAAGTTTCACTGGTTTCAATGCAATCTGGTGCAGCACGTAACCTGATAGATCCCGCCTCACCGGGAGGAAATATACGCACTTATAAAATAGTACTTCCGCAAGACGTGGGATATCTCGCCTTCGGGGCTGACCCTGATCCAGATAATGACGGTGATTTGACAAATACTAAGGACAACATTCTCACAGACAGGGGAAATGTCATAATTTACAGTTCAAGTGGGGGCAAGAAGATAATCCCTCTTGATGAAAATACAGAAATTCGTGAAGGTATTTTTGAGAATGGGCGGTGGGTGATGAACAGTTTGGATGGTAAACAGTATGGTGTTGTCATAAGAGCTGACGGAAAATCAGAGATAACTTTCGAACTTGTTTACGACCCCATTACAAAAGAAAGGTACATACTTTCCCATTTCACTGACGACCTTAATGCTGTCATAAATCCCTATGATTCCGCTGTCCTTCCGAATAGCGTGCTTGTATATGTTGACCCGAACTGGATACCTGCTGATGGGGTCACTGATGCTGATGTTATTGTGCAGTTAAAAGATGCAAGAGGACAGGATGCTGCAAAGGATGGTGTTGAAGTGAATCTGACCGCTTCTGGCGGGACGTTGGGGCGCGCTAATTTGACGACCGTGAAGGGCAGGGCGAGAACGAATATCACTTCAGATGTGGTGGGTACTCTGTTGATCACTGCAAGTTCTCCAGGGTTAAATCCGGGTTCCGCTTATTTGACATTAAAGCAGGTGCCGATAGTTCTGGATTTTCGAAAGTGGTTGTTCAGCGAGGATGAAGAACTGACCGCTTCTTTTACGACTACTCAGAGCCTTGAGTACAGTGTTTCTTTTAAAGGGAACGGTACTAAGTTCTCGGTGCCGTTTGTGGGTACGTGGTGGCCGAATGCCACTATATATATCGATGGGGCAAAGGTTGGTGAAGAAAAGATAGACAGCGAAACAATGGTGGATAGGATTTTCCCCAGGATAACGCTGGCGCCGGGTGTACACGCTTTAAATGTCACGCTGACCAATGATATGTTCCTTCCATTTGTTGGGGATACGAACCTGTATGTGGAGAGCGTGACGCTGTCAGAATGATCTTGCAAAAATTATACTTTATATACTACATGACTTTCGGACATTTCAATTTTCATAACGGATTAAACTGAAGAAATCTAAAATTATATCTGTTTCCATATATATCTTTAATTCCCAAAGAATTTATACAATCGAATGCAAATTCTA
>JAJRAP010000230.1 GCA_028679855.1 Candidatus Methanoperedens sp. | reverse complement strand
TCAGGTCTGACAGCACAGTCAGGGTAGTGGACGACGGACGCGGCATCCCGGTTGAGATACTGCCGAAATACAATGCCTCTGCGCTCGAAGTTGTCATGACAAAGCTGCACGCAGGCGGCAAATTCGATAATAATGCTTACAAGGTCTCAGGCGGTCTGCACGGCGTGGGCGTCTCAGTGGTCAATGCGCTGTCTGAATGGCTTGAGGTGGAGGTCAAGCGGGACGGGAAGCTCTACAAGCAGCGGTATGAGCAGGGAAAGCCCGCTACCAAAGTTGTGGAGATAGGGATAGCAGAGGGGACAGGGACGACGGTCACCTTCAAACCAGATAAGACTATTTTCGAGACCCTTCAGTTCGAGATAGATGTCATCGCGGGACGGCTGCGTGAGCTTGCATTCCTGAACAGAGGAATCAAGATCACGATCTGTGATGAATTCACGCAGAAAGAACAGGTGTTCCAGTATGAGGGCGGCATCGTCTCCTTTGTGGAGTTCCTTAACAAGAACAAGAACGTATTGCATGAGAAGACCATCTATTTCCAGAAGCAGAAGGATACCACGGTCGTCGAGATCGCAATGCAGTACAACGACAGTTATGTGGAGAACATCTATGCCTTTGCCAATAACATAAACACCCATGAGGGCGGGACGCACCTTATTGGCTTCAAGGCTGCGCTTACCAGGGTTGCGAACGATTATGCGAAATCGAAAAGTTTCCTGAAAGGAGAAGAAAAGCTATCGGGTGAGGACGTGAGGGAAGGGCTCACTGCGATAATCAACGTAAAGCTGACAAATCCTCAGTTCGAGGGGCAGACAAAGACAAAGCTGGGCAATAGCGATATCAAGGGCATCGTGGAAACGCTTGTTTCAGAAGGGTTGTCAGAGTTTCTTGAAGAAAACCCTGCGGCAGCCAAAAACATCCTTTCAAAGGCGCTTGAGGCTGCCGAGGCAAGGGAAGCGGCAAGGAAAGCGCGGGAGCTTACGCGGCGAAAAAGTGCGCTTGAAGTAGGCTCGCTTCCAGGTAAACTTGCAGATTGCTCAGAGAAAGACCCGGCAAAGAGCGAGATATATATCGTGGAGGGCGATTCAGCCGGCGGCTGTTTTTCAGGTGATACGCTTGTTGCGCTGGCAGATGGTAGTGCGCTCAGTTTCAAGGAAATAATTGCTGAGCAGGAACTTGGAAAAGAGCATTTTTGCTATACTATACGAAATGATGGGACGATCGGGATTGAACGCATAATCAATCCACGTATGACAAAAGTCAAAGCCGAAGTAGTAAAAGTTACATTGGATAGAGGTGAATCTTTCATTTGCACTCCTGATCATCCTTTCATGATGCGGGATGGCAGTTTTAAATCCGCTGTGTCTATTAGTCCTGATGAGTCGCTTATGCCTTTGTACCTTAAGTTTTCGGATATTAATGAACCGGGTATTACAATTGATGATTACGAAATGGTATGGGATCCGCGTTCTGATTCATGGATATTCACTCACTTAATAGCAGATTGGTATAACTGCTGGAGTGGTGTTTATGCTCTGGATGATGGAGATCACTGCCATCACACAGATTTTAACTGCAAGCGTTTTTTCAATGATGATGAGAGCCGAGCATGCGAAGCTGTCTCTAATTTCAATCACCGTATTGTATCCATTGAGAGTCTGGAAGAGGGAATGGATGTTTATGATATCGAAGTCCCGCATACTCATAACTTTGCTCTTGCAAGCGGTGTCTTTGTGCATAACAGTGCCAAGCAGGGGCGAGACCGAAAGTTCCAGGCGATATTGCCGCTTCGGGGCAAGATATTGAACGTGGAAAAAGCGCGCCTGACAAAGATATTGAAGAACGAGGAAATACGTGCGCTAATCACGGTCATAGGAGCAGGGATTGGTGAGGGTGAGGAATTCGATATCAACAAGGCGCGGTATCATAAAATAATCATAATGAGCGTAGACCATTCTGAAATGACCTTCATCCGTGACCCATCAGGGATCATTCGCTCTGTGTGCATTGGAGAGTTTATTGATACTCTCCTGGAGACCGGATCAGATGGGACAGATTATCAAGTTCTTTGTTTTGATATCAACTCTCATAAAACGACTTTCAAATCCATTAAGAAGATCATACGTCACGAGGTAAGGGACGATCTATTTGAGATACAGACTTCTTACGGGCGGAAAGTTCGTATCACTTCATCGCATAGCGTTTTTGTCTATGAAGATGAAAAAATTACACTCAAGAGAGGTGATGCCATCCAGCCTGGAGATCTGGTCTTGGCTCCCATCAAGCTACCACTTGAGCAACCTAACCCACAGGCTCGTATAGATCTGATATCAGAACTGTTTGCCATGCGCGGAGAACTTGATTTTGAACTGTATGTCCGCGGAGAAGCCATTACAGCATTACATCAGATGCGTATACGTGAAGAACATAATGATGAACCGCAACTGGTCGAACCACGCGTGAATATTCCGGCAGACATCAGGCAAATACTCATCGAAAAACGCAGGTCTGCAGGACTGAGCCAGGAAGCAATATGTCAGGCGTTGGACATCAGAAAATACACCGATCTGCTGGGATTAGATAGCGAAGAGCTTCTTACACATGTAGAAGTTGTTGACTCACGTCTTGATCATATATGGACCACAAAATATAATGATTCAGGATCAAATCGTGTAAAATCCTACATCCGGCTCAATGAGCTGCGGCAGGATGAAATATCCGGTTTCAATGGGTCGAAATTAAGCCTGACCCCAGAACATTACGCAGACCGCGATGTTCCGCGCTTTATCCCTGTAAATCAGGATTTGATGACGATACTCGGTTTCTTTGTGGCAGAAGGGAGTTTAAGCCAGCGGGGAGGTATACGCTTTGCTATCGGCAATAGCAACCAATGCATGAAGGATGAAATTTCATTTGCTATGCATCGGGTTTTTGGAATTACCCCCCAGTATTACCAGGGCGCAGAAGGACGGGCTGGGGAATTGAAGGTTGTCAATAATGTGGTTTCTGCAGTATTTCGTTTTGTTTTCGGATTTAATTCACTTGAATCGCATACCAAGCGCATTCCAGACATTGTGTTCAATGTTAACAGGCAGATGCAGCTGGATTTCCTGAGGGGCTACTTCATGGGCGACGGAACTTTGGATGAAACGGGTATCAGTATGGTCACATCCTCAAAGGATCTTGCGAGCCAACTCATATATCTATTATCTTCCCATGGTGTTCTGGCTTCGCTTTCAGTTCGGGAGCCAGATGGTAAAGCATCAGGGATTATCCGGGGCAAGCCTGTTATTACACGACATACAGTCCACGCACTTTCGATTAAAGCGAAGGAAGATATTGATAAGCTCAGCCCGATATGGAATGATCATCATCTGGCGTATAAACTTGAGCGGAAGATGAAAACTGCAAATAAGACTGGAATTAACAGGTCTTTTACACCCATCAGCGGAGATCTTGCTGCCTTCCCTGTAAGGTCGGTGCGTAAATTAAAACCTGCAAAGAACATGGTTTATGATTTTTCTGTTGAAGAGGATGAGAACTTTATCTGCGGTCTGGGGGGGATATGTTGCCATAATACAGATGCTGATGTGGACGGTTCTCATATCAGGACGCTACTGCTGACGTTGTTCTACAGGTACATGCGCCAGCTCATCGATATGGGTTATATCTACATCGCCCAGCCCCCGCTTTTCAAGGTGAAGAAAGGGAAAGCCGAGTTCTATGTGTATAATGAAGAAGAACTCAACAAAAAGCTGGCAGAGATAGGGCGCGACGGGATCGCAATGCAGCGATACAAGGGTCTTGGTGAGATGAATCCGCAGCAGCTCTGGGACACGACCATGAATCCCGGAACGCGTACAATGCTGAAGGTATCGCTTGAGGATGCCATCAAGGCGGATGAGATATTTACGATATTGATGGGCGATAAGGTGGAGCCGCGGCGCGAGTTCATTGAGAAGCATGCGAAGGATGTTAAGAATCTGGATGTGTGAGTGTTGAATAGGTGAACTTCGATGAAAAATACAATAAAGAAGGAAAAGTCTATATGAACAGCAAAATTTTAAGGAACAATTGGTCTAATAATGCCCAAATATCTGTTTCTCCAATATCTGCGTTCATCTGCGGCTAATAAAATTGATTTTTCGACAAGAAATACCCCACAATTTAGGAATTACTTTAGCTACGAGACCTTTATGTATTTAAACATCACACAAATTTCAAATTATAAGAATATTCAAGATTCATTCACTGATATCATCCAGAGCATAATCCGTAACTATACTCCCCAGAAGATTGTGCTTTTTGGTTCATAC
>JAJRAP010000229.1 GCA_028679855.1 Candidatus Methanoperedens sp. | reverse complement strand
GGTTAATGATAAGGAAATCTTAAAATTGATTGAGCAGAAACATAAGGCTCGATATTCGGCTAAATTATCTCACCATAAAAAAGGGAGGTAATCTGACAAAGTCAAGTTAGTAGACATTCATATATTTATAAATGTCTGATGCTTATTCCAGCAATCAGTTGCAGCATTCTCAGTGGATTTTTTTGCATGATTTAAATCGAAAAGAAACGAATTTCATATGATCCACCATGAATCAAGTTTATGCTGCACCCGCCCCTGCGCGTTAGAACTACATGGTGCTGTGAGGCGCGCCGCGAGGGGATGAATTTTACATTAAGTATTATCAGGAAATGACAGTTTACCTGTTGCGATCTCATTCGATCTTACATGAATCGAACCAGTCTTTTTCAAATAATGCATTTGAAATTCCCCTTATCTGTTCAGAAGTCCCCTCAATCAAATAAGTTATAGAAAGTTTAGTATTCTTTTTATCCAATTCCACGCTGATGAATCTATATTTCTTTGTTCCTATCGAAGATAATAACAGGTTTTTTACTTCTACTTCATCAATAATTTTATTTGTATTGATGACCAATTTTTTTTGATAATAACCAACCCCCTGTTTTTCAAATAGTTTATCCAGAAAGATCACGATCCATATCAGAACATAAATACTTACACCTATCGAATATTCGCCAACCCCATTGATTATTCCGAATATCGCGAAAATCCAGATACTTGCTGCTGTCGTAAATCCAAATGTCTTATCATTGGTTTTTATCAATGCTCCGGCTCCAAGAAAGCCAATTCCAGTAACAATAGCGCTCAGCAGCGGGAGAGGATTTGCAGGTTCAAGAATAGTTGCAGTGATCGCAAGCGCACATGCGCCGACTGAGACAAAAATAAATGCGCCAAAACCTATTGGTTTATGAGATTTTTGCCTTTCGATTCCAAAAATACATGACAGAGCGAATGTAATAAATAATCTTACTAATATAGTTGATATATCCATATATATTTCTTAATCTTGAATAGCATGTTGATCTATTTTTATTTTTTCTTCACCTTCTCTATAATATCCCATGCTATCTTCGCATTCATCAGATAGTCATCCACAGAAGAAAGCATTGTACCTATCTTATCAGCAGAAAAAGTAACTGTTGCAGAATCATTATCGACTTCTGTTCTTATTCCGCTCACATTGTCGGGTGAAAGTGATCGTGCTAAAATACTGACAATTTCCCCAGCATTTTCGCATTTAATGGTGAGCTTCCCTTTGACCTTCATCTCGTCTTCCGCATCTGCGTTCCTATAACAGAATCCAGGACCTCTATGAATTTCTTCGCAGTCCCTTTAGGGATCGAAGCGCCTGATGCGACATCATGACCGCCGCCCATGCCGCCCACAGACGTTGCGGCTTCTCTCATCGCGAAAGCCAGGTCAAGCCCGGCAGCCACCAGGTTCCTTGTCCCCCGCGCCGATATCTTTATCCTGTCCTCAACATCGTTGAGCGTAATGAAAGGCTTATCTGAATAGAGGTAACGGGTCATCGTCCCTGCTATCGCGCCTATGCCACCGGCATCATCAAGCATCACATACCTGATATTTTCACCCGACCTGATCTGTGCCTGCGCTTTCCTGACCGTTTCGATTATCTTTCGCTGGTTTTCCCGGGCTGTTGCTATTGCCTCTTTCACCGCGGAAATATCCCGCATGCACACAGAAAGACCGACCCCGGATTTTTCAGCATTCCCGCAAGCGTTAAGGATAGTCACAAAATCGTAAACGTTGGTAACGACCTCCGTATTCAGGATGAGAATATCACCAATCAATGATTCAATAGCAGAGATGCTCCCCTGTTTTGCAAGTTTCAATGCTATCAATGAAGAAAATTTGATCAATTGTTCTTCTGTAAGATCATTTATCCTTCCTTTTATTCCAGCTTCATCAAGGAACGTCTTTATCTTCTCCTTATCTCCTGTGATATCAAGAAAAGGGTCAAGACTGTACTCAAAAAGTTCCTCTATCGGGTCGCCGCCCATGCGCAGCCCTTTTTTAACAGTTACTGTTTTATTCTTAACAGCTTCGTCCAGGATGAATTTATTGGCGCCCTTCATTGCCTGCTTATCACCG
The DNA here is from genome assembly GCA_028679855.1 of Candidatus Methanoperedens sp. Taxonomy (GTDB): domain Archaea; phylum Halobacteriota; class Methanosarcinia; order Methanosarcinales; family Methanoperedenaceae; genus Methanoperedens. Next base: position 2,195 of record JAJRAP010000229.1, on the reverse strand, counting down.
ATAGCTCCCACAAGCGCAAGACCGGCAAGGTCAATGTTATCTCCCATATGCCTTGCCACCATATAGGCACCGCAGGAAGCACTGAACTCGGTTGAACCGTTAATTCCCACAAGATGAGGGTTGAAATGAGTGTGTTCCAGCGTACCGGTCGGTTTATGATGATCTATTATTATGGCGTTCTTTACCTTTGAAGAAAGCTCTGACTGACCGCTCCCCATATCGCAAAGAATCACAGCTTCCTGTTGTGTCTTTTCGATCATTTCGACAATTGAATGATCGAACTGGCTTACGATCGTGGCATGGAACAATATCTGCCGCCTGTGCAGCGCATTGCACATGATACCTGCGGCAGATAATCCATCTGCATCGTTATGCGATATGAGCCTTACAGCATCATATTCTAAGATAGCAGATGCTGCCTGTTCGCCTAAGACCTCCAGTTGAACCAGGCTCTCATCTTCATCAGTCATCGCGACTTATCTTGAAATCAACATCTCGGCTTTCTGGGTGGAAAACTTCCAATCTTCAGGAAGCACGCCTTCCCTGTGGTAATATTTTTCAAGTCGGCGTATCTTGGAAACCATGTTATTGAGAGAGCGTTTGTTATGTGCGTCCTTCGGGTTCTTATCAATATGTTTCTTGAGATCAAGCACCTTTACGATAAGGTTACGGATATCTTCGGGAATTGCTGATGCCTGTTTGTTTTCCTTTAAGATGGCAACTATCTTTTTCCCGGTCACAAGTGTGACATCAGGGACACCATAGCGGTCCCTTAAAGTCATGCCGATTTCGCTTGAAGATTTTCCCTGGTTAGCAAGCTGAAGAATTGTCTTTTCTATTTCATCTTTATTAGTGTTCGACCATTTGACAGGCTCTGTCCTGTAAGGTTTTTTAGAACCCGCCTGTCCTTTTCTGCGTGTATGCATTCGTGCCAATTGAATTTCCTCCAATAATTATTATTTTATATTTTTATGTTTTATTCCTGTTTTCTGTAAAAGCGAAGGCAAACCTTAATGGAACATGTATATTAAATAACTTGTGATGAGAGCGGCATCGTGTAAGGCTGCAGTATGGGATAATCAGAGAGCAAGCCGCGGCGGTCTAATGCTGGGCATTGCCAACATGGGAAACCATCCACAGGGATTTCTGGGAGCTTTCTACCCGGTGGGTACCAATGTGATCGTAATGAACAAAATACCTCTTGAGAGGATAAAAGAGACACGACCGGAGCTATACAAATCGATTTTTCAAGAATCTTGTCGGGGGTTTTGACAGGGAAAGCGCAAGTTACATCGGTTAATGATAATTCTGGTTTTATTCATAACTGGTCTGCAGCAAGTTTCCTTATATTATCCGCTATCCTCGACCCGACACGACCCACTTTCATAAGTTCTTCCCGCTTCGCGGTCATTATCTTCTCAACGCTTCCAAAATAACCGAGCAGATTTCCTGCCACAACCGGACCAATGCCCGGGATCGATGACACGACATATTCCTTTAATTCGCTTTGCGAGAGGCTGCTGCGCTTTCCATGCAAATTGAATGGTTTTTTCCTGCAATTCTGTTCTTTTTTCGCGATCATGAAAATGACCTGCGCAGTCTCTGCCTGATTGAGCGTATATAGCGTTGGTATGCGCATGAGTGCAATGGTATTGAGAAAGCCCTGTATCGCCAGTGGATTCACTCTGCGTTTTGAATAAAAGAACGGATCTTCACCTTCCATTATGAGGATTGGCAGCCTGTACGATCTTGAAAGATCCATAAGCTGTGAAAATAGTTCCCTGCGTTCGAACATGGTGGCAAAGAAGTCATCAACCGTCTTTCTTTCAAATGCCACGCGGTCACTTACGACATAGTCCGCTACTTGCAGGGCAGCGAACTCGATGTCTGCGCCAAACCTTTGAAGTTCCTCTATAACTCCTCCGCGCATCTCCCGATGATCAATTACTATTTTCATTTCCTGTGCCACCTGACAGTATATTGATATAGCTATTTTATATGGGAATGCCAAGCGTCGTGAAAGTATTGTTTATGAAAAAGTCATTGGGTGCAACAACTATTGCCCATCCTGCCCCGGCATGGGTGATTGGAACGTCAGATTGTGTAAAACATGACTTTCGGACGAAGCCCCTTTTATCAACAGATTAAAGTGAATAACATTTAAGTATAAGTAGTTATATATAATAACTACAATG
>JAJRAP010000228.1 GCA_028679855.1 Candidatus Methanoperedens sp. | reverse complement strand
GAAGTAACAAAGAGATTAAAAAAGAACGATGAGAACGGGCTGGCTGATGTAAACCAGCACGAATCCCATGATCAATAAGCCATAATTTTGTCAAGGATATCTGTTTTCGAAATGAGTCCTGCAAATTCCCCGTCTATCCTGACAAGGAGCCTTCCCACCTTCTCCTTATTGAATACCCTTACCACTTCATAAAGAGGCAAATCGCCATCGACAGAAATTATCTTCTTTGTCATTATATCTTTTATCTTGAGGCTTGTTTTGCCATCTGCAAGAGTCTTTCCAATATCGGTGAGTGTCACTATACCCACAATAGCTGTCTTGTCCTTTACCGGCGCGCCATGTATCTGGTTCCCCACCAGTATTCTCGAAGCTTCCTGTATCGTTGCTGTTGCCGGGATTGTAATGGGATTTTTACATATATACTGCCTGATGGGTTTCTTGGGCAGGGATACCATTTCCTGTATAATGAATAAGATCGAATTCTGGGTATCATCTCTCCCGATTACTTCTCCCCGGATAACCATTCTATTTACAGGTGTTGGTCCGATCATAATACGGTCACCCATATCGAACTTCTTTATGTCGCCAATAACATGTACAGTGGCGTTGCAAAGGTCTGGATGCCTGACAGTGGTGAAACTGATCTCTGCGGCAGTTGCATTTGGAATAATCTCATCGTTGCGCTTTATTGGCACTACCGTTTCTTTTTCCATCTCTAAAAGACATAAGGCGCGGTAGGTCTCACCCGTAGCTTTGTAGCCGCCTTTTGGTCCTGGAACGCCCTCGACAAGCCCCAGTGCCTTGAGCGACTGCATCTGGTTGCGAACTGTCCCTGGGTTCCGGTTAATGATCTCAGCAATTTCTTCCCCTTTGATAGCCTGTTTTTTCTCCCTGTATAAACTAATGAGTGAAGTCAAGATTTCTTTCTGAATTGGTGTGAGTTCCATAATTATTCTCATTTTTGTACCAATTATTAATAGTACTAATTATTAATAGTACCAATTATTAATGGTTGATTGTTATATATCTATTTTATCGAAGCCACTTAATGTTTTTAAATAGCATCAACCTTTCCCTACCTTTTTTCCCATTTTTCAAGTGACAATACCCGGGACAGGGTTTTCCCCTTCATGATCTCATCACGTATCCTGCTTTCGTTTTTCTCCACTTCAACTGCCCGCCGCGCGATCTCGTATCCCCTTTCCTTAGGGACGACCACAACCCCGTTATCATCCCCAACTATATAATCACCCGGTCTGACAGTCTGTCCACCGCACTTTATTTCTGCATTTATCTCCCCGAATCCCTTGGGTTCACCAGCGTTCGGGACTATGGATACTGCAAACACTGGGAATTTGAGCATCCTGATATCATCAACATCCCTTACTGCCCCATCGATAACAACACCCGCTATCTTCCTGTTCATGCAGGAGAGAGTCGCAAGCTCGCCCCATGGTGCCACGTGCGGGCTGCCGTTATATATCACGATAACATCCCCTTCTTTTGCCATATCAATGGCTTCAACGGTCTTTGCCCAGTCGCCTTCAAAGGTCGCCACAGTCACCGCCCTGCCCACGGCTTTTGCCCCCAGGCAGATGGAATGGATGCTCTTCATGGCGCCCTTCCTGTGCATGGCGTCAGAGATGTTGGGCGTGGATACGCTCTTTAGCAATTCGATCGTCTTTTCTTCAATTGATCTTTCTTTTTCTTCAGTAATGTCGGGAGCATCAATGCTCTGTCTGATAGCCTTTGCCGAGGCTGTTACATTTGATGAGCGAACGATGTTCCCTCCCACGATAACAATTCGGGCGCCAGATAGCACTGATTTGGCTGCGCTTCGTGCATCAAGCCCCCCGGCTACTGCAACCGGCACGCTCACTTTGAATTTCTTTAGAAGCTTTACAGGGTCTTCTCCGGTCATCTGCTGATCGATGCCTGCATGGATGTTGATATAGTCAATTCCCATGTCCACAAGTTGCGCTGCCCTGTTTGCAGGGTCATCTGCCGATATGAGGTCAGCCATGAGTTTCACCCCGTATTTTCTGGCAGCGCGGATAGCGTCCTGGACAGTGGAATCATCAGCGCTACCAAGAAGGATAACGATATCAGCACCCGCTTTAGCAGCCATCTCTATCTCCATGGCACCGGTATCTATGGTCTTCATGTCAGCAAGGATAACGTGGTCAGGGAATGCCGCCTTGAGCTGCCGAACTGCGTTCATGCCTTCGCTCTTAATGAGCGGAGTTCCCGCTTCTATCCAGTCCACTCCTCCTGCTACTGCTTCTTTTGCGATCTGGATGGCGCGGTCTATCTCAAGAATATCAAGAGCGACCTGGAGTATGGGTTTTATAGGATCACCATTGAATAAATTAGTTTGAGTTAATAAAGCTTTAATGGTTCCCGACCTGATATCTCTCCTTTGGTCATCGGTTAAGAGAATTGTCATAGGAAATGAACTGGAAAATGTTAAGGTTATAACTTATAACTTAATGCATTTGCCCCTTCACAAACAATTATTATACAAAACGACATCTGAGGGGAAAAATTAACACAAAAGTTGATATCATGACCCAGATCAAACCACACGGCGGAAAGCTGATCAGCAGAGTACTGCCAGAGCAAAAACGGAAAAAATTAATCGAGCAGGCTTCCGAATACCAGAGCGTTCCCATAAGCATTGACCTGATGAAGGACGTTGAAAACATTGCCTCAGGATTATTCAGCCCTCTTGAAGGTTTTAGTTTATGTGAGGATTACGAGAGCATCCTCTATAACAAGCGCCTCTCAAACGGTTTTCCGTGGACACTTCCGATCGTGCTTGATACTGTTAATAGCGATATAAAAGAAGGGGATGAGATTCTCCTGAAAAACAACGACCACATTGTTGCGCTCATGAAGGTCGAGGAAAAATTCGGGTACGACAAAAAAACGCATGCTGAGCAGGTCTTCGGGACAAATGACGCCGCACACCCCGGAGTAGCAAAGACTTATTCCATGAAGGACACCCTTCTTGGAGGGAAGATAAGTCTTGTAAATGAGTCAGAAACGCCTTATTTCAAGTATGCCATGAAGCCTGTGGAAACGCGCAACCTCTTTAAAGAGAAAGGCTGGGAAAAAGTCGTGGGATTCCAGACCCGCAACGTAGCGCACCTGGGGCATGAATACCTTCAGAAATCCGCGCTCACCATGGTGGACGGGCTGTTCATCAATCCTGTCATAGGCAAGAAAAAGAAAGGCGATTTCAGGGACGATGTCATACTTGAGAGCTACGAAGTGCTTATCGATAATTATTATCCAAAGGACAGGGTCGTCCTTGGCATATTCCAGACAGAGATGAGATACGCAGGACCGCGGGAAGCGATATTCCATGCCATTGTTCGAAAGAACTACGGCTGCACTCATTTCATCATCGGAAGAGACCATGCTGGCGTGGGCAGTTACTATCATCCCTTCGCAGCGCAGGAGATATTCAAGGAGTTCCCCGACATCGGCATCGAGCCAATGTTCTTCATGTCCTTCTTCCACTGCAACAAGTGCGGCGGGATAACAAATGACAAGGTGTGCCCGCATACGGACAGGATAGATTTCTCAGGAACTAAGATGCGTCAGATGATAGAAGCAGGGAAGCGCCCGCCTGCGGATTCCATGAGACCTGAGGTTGCGGATGTTATTTTGAGGTCGGGAAAGCCGTTTGTGGAATAATGAACAATAGTCCACCAATAATCTTAGTGCTCAGGATTCTTTTCATGAATCTTATTAAATAAATATTCTTTATTCTTTATTTTTATCCGGTCTCTGGATTCAATTTCCTTGATCATACCGATCAGTTCTCTTGATTCTGAAATTGCCCCAATCTCAATTGAATATGCCAGAATATCTTCAAGGTTGAAAATGTCTATTCCAAATTCCTTCGCTTTTTTCTTCACAACGTAATCATTCGAAAGCAATATCGAATTTTGTCTCATCGATAGAACCATGGCTTCAATCTCTCCAAAATGAAGGTTAGTGAATTCAAGATCCCTGATCTTTTGTCCTTCTTCAGCAGTAAGGTTTGGTATTGACAGAACGGATTCGTCGATCAAATCGATGATATACGCCGAAAAATCATACCCATATTTCTTGGCTTTCAAGATCTCTTCATAGACTCTGCCTGGAACTATATATTCACTTTTTGGAAAAACTTCTTTGATGAAGTCAAAACCCTTTATTTTCGCTATGCAGCTGAGAATGTCTGTATCAAAGACTATATTCATTGTTCATTAAACTACTTAAACAATTTTTTCAATTTCTTTACATTATTATCTAATTCTTCCACTGATTTACTTCCAACTTCAGTGACAAAACCCCTGTTTGATAGAATCTCCCTGAACTGGATGATATTGAGACCGGCCATCTCTGCAGCTCTCCCTATTGAAAGTTCTTTATTTTTATACATCTCTATTGCAAGATTAAGCCTTAGGTCAGGTTTAGTTTGAAATAGATTTATTAAGGCATCTTTAATTAATTCACCTTTATTCCTGTAAAGACCTGCCCTGATCAATGCCTTTATTTCGTTTTCAAATGCTGAAGGAATAGTTACTGTGGTCATTTTCAAATAAAAATTGTGGTTAATACTATAAAAGGATGTTGAAGTATCCTCCATAATTATAATGTAGCCACTTGCCCCTTCATATACTCCCTCAAAACAACCGTAGCATACCCGCCCTTCTGCAGCGTAAATTCCAGTACGACCTTTGTCTTTCCTGAGTTCACTTCATCCTCCATGACTGAAAATTCGGGCTTTACAGGCAGCACTATCTCCCTGCGAAGCCCTTTTGACGCGATCTCTGGCATTCCCGGGACTTTGAAGCCTTCAGTGTCAATGTTCGACTCCTTGATCACCTCTTGCTCTATCTCCCCCATCCTTCCTTCT
>JAJRAP010000227.1 GCA_028679855.1 Candidatus Methanoperedens sp. | reverse complement strand
TGGAGGTAATTCATTATGGCAGGACAATTAAGCGGACAGCCTATTATTATACTGGATAAAGATAAAACAAGGACACAGGGCAGAGAAGCTCTGGAATTCAATATCACAGCTGCGAAAGCGATAGCGGACGCAGTAAGAACGACGCTTGGACCAAAAGGAATGGACAAGATGCTTGTGAACCCTGTGGGCGACATGGTGATCACCAACGACGGAGCCACTATTTTACGGGAAATGGACATAAAACATCCGGCTGCAAAGATGATGGTCGAGATAGCCCGCACTCAGGAGGATAAAGCCGGGGATGGAACAACAAGCGCAGTAGTTCTGGCAGGAGAATTGCTGAACAAAGCGCGAATCCTCGTAGAACAGAACGTCCACCCAACAGTGATCACAAGGGGTTACAGTCTTTCCCAGGTAAAAGCTCTTGAGATACTGGATGAACTGGCAATAGATGCTTCAGAGGATGTTCTTGAAAATATCGCACGGACAGCCCTTACTGGAAAAAGCGCAGACCTTGCGCTTGAACCGCTTGTTGAACTATGCGTGAAGACCGCACAGTCCATCAAAGAGAGCGGCAAGGTGAACGTAAAAGAGAACATCAACATCATACATCAGCGAGGCGGAAGTATCAAAGATACAAAATTCGTCCACGGCGTTGTAATTGACAAGGCAAGAGCGCACAAGAACATGCCAAAGAAAGTCGAGAAGGCTAAGATCGCGGTCCTTGACACTGGCATAGAAGTTGAGAAAACAAAAGTTACATCAAAGATCCATATCTCTTCGGCAGATATGCTCTCTGAGGCAAGGCTTGAGGAAAGCAAACTTGTGGAAGAGAAAGTGGAAGTGCTTGCAAAAAGCGGGGTCAATGTCGTATTCACAGAAAAAGGAATAGATGATATAGGGATGCATTACCTTACAAAGAAAGGCATTTTTGCAGTGCGAAGATGTAAGGATGAAGAGATCAAGAAACTCGTTAAAGCGACCGGAGCACGCGTTGTTTCCAAGGTTGATGGGGTCGAAAAGGATGACCTCGGATATGCTGAAGTTGTCGAAGAGCGTGGAGTTGGCAATTACAAGATGATATATGTCGAAGGATGCAAGAACCCCAAAGCCGTATCAATTCTAATATATAGCGGCGCAGAGCATGTGGCTGCTGAAGTGGAACGAGCTCTTGATGATGCTCTGCGCGTTGTGGGCGACGTGATCGAGGATGGTAAAATAGTGGCTGGAGGCGGATCGCCTGAAATAGAACTTGCGATGAAGCTTCGGGCTTATGCCACAACCCATCATGGAAGGGAGCAGCTTGCGATAACAGCTTACGCAGAAGCGCTTGAGGAAATACCAAAAGGCATTGCTGAGAACGCAGGTCTTGATGCGATCGATATTATAGCGGAACTGAGGAATGCCCATAGCGAAGGTAAAAAGACAGCAGGTCTTAACGTGTTAACTGGAAAAGCCGAGGATATGCTTTCACTTGGTATAGTCGAACCTCTTCGCGTCAAGACGCAGATAATTAAATCTGCCACCGATGCTGCTAATATGATATTGCGCATCGATGATATACTAACCGCAAAGGAAACAGGCATGATGGATGTTAAACCTGAACATACCGCGGATTATTACGAGGGGATACAGGCTCCTGATGTCGGCGAAGACTGATATTAAAAAGAATAATATATATACTGAAGGTTAACATATATATTTGCCGATTTAATTTTTTAATCCAAGCTAAAAATGGAGCTGTCTGAGATTGAACAGAGAAAGCAATAACAAGAAGGAAAAACAAACCGAAGAAAAACCTGTTAATGACAAACAGGAAGAGCCGGAAACTTCTCAGAACGAGGATGTTGGAGTCACTGGTAATTCCGAAAAAGAACTCAAAACATTAAGGAAACAGCTTGAAGAAGAAAAAGACAGGTGCCTTCGCCTGAACGCGGAGTTTGAGAATCAAAGAAAAAGATTGCAGAAAGAGAAAGAAGAATTCGTAAAATATGCAAATGAGAAGCTCATAATAGATTTGATAGATATAATGGAATCTCTTGAAAGAGGACTTGAGAATGCAAAGGGATCAAATAATAAAGATAAATTAATCCAGGGCTTGGAGCTAATATATAAGCAATTAAAGAACATACTTGAAAAAAATGGTCTTGTTCCGATTAAAGCTCTGGGAGAAAAATTTGATCCATACAAGCATGAAGCTATGATGCAGACACCTTCACAGGACGATGAAGAGGACATGATACTTGAGGAGTTCGCACGGGGTTATATGTTGAACAATATGGTAATTCGATATTCTAAAGTAAGAGTGTCAAAAAATAAAGAAACAGATAATTAAAATGAGGTGAGTTAATGGCAAAGATAATAGGAATAGATCTGGGTACAAGCAATTCAGCCGCTGCTGTGATGCAGGGCAATAGACCAGTAATAATACCGAGCGCGGAAGGGGTTTCCCTTGGAGGCAAAGCCTTCCCGTCATTTGTGGCTTTCACAAAAGATGGGCAGAGACTTGTGGGTGAGCCGGCGCGCCGGCAGGTTGTAACAAATTCTGAAGGGACAGCCTATGCATTCAAGAGAAAAATGGGAACTGATTATAAGTATTCGCTGCGAGGGAAAGATTACAGACCGCAGGAGCTTTCAGCCTTCCTGCTCCAGAAGATAAAACAGGATGCAGAGGCATTTCTGGGTGAAAAAGTTGAAAAAGCTGTAATCACTGTGCCTGCATATTTCAATGATAACCAGAGGCAGGCTACAAAGGATGCAGGTGAAATTGCAGGACTTGAAGTCGTGAGGATCATAAACGAGCCCACGGCAGCCTCGCTTGCTTACGGTCTTGACAAGTCAGGAGAACAGAAGATCCTTGTCTTTGACCTGGGCGGCGGGACGCTTGATGTGACAATAATGGAAATGGGCGGGGGTGTCTTTGAAGTCAAATCCACAGCAGGCGACACGCAGCTTGGCGGCACTGATATGGATAACAGGCTCGTGGACTATATCGCCGAGGAGTTCAAAAAAGAGCACGGGATAGATCTTCGAAAAGACAGGGTAGCGAATCAGAGACTTCGTGATGCTGCAGAGAAAGCCAAGATCGAGCTTTCCACCACGCTTACAACGGAGATAAACCAGCCTTTCATCACGGCGGATGCAGGAGGGCCCAAACACCTCACCATGACGCTTACAAGGACCAAACTGGAAGAAGTAATAAGACCTGTCATCGATAGGTGCCGCTCTCCGATGGAACAGGCATTATCTGATGCAAAATTAACAAAGAATGACATTAAAAAAGTCATTCTGGTTGGCGGACCTACCCGGATGCCCATAATCCAGAAATTCGTCGAGGATTATGCAGGGAAGAAAGTAGAAGGTGGCGTTGATCCCATGGAATGCGTGGCTATGGGCGCCGCGATCCAGGCTGGAGTGCTCTCAGGTGAAGTGAAGGATATCCTGCTGCTTGATGTTACCCCGCTCACGCTGGGTATCGAAACGCTGGGTCATGTCATGACAAAGCTCATTGACAGGAACACCACTGTTCCCACACGAAAAAGCCAGATATTCTCAACCGCTGCTGACAGCCAGACAACTGTGGAGATACATGTGCTTCAGGGAGAGAGGGCTATGGCATACGATAACGTGACCCTGGGAAGGTTCAACCTTATGGATATCCCACCCGCGCCGCGCGGGATCCCGCAGATCGAAGTTACCTTTGACATCGATGCCAACGGCATACTCCATGTTACTGCAAAAGACCTGGGGACAAAAAAAGAACAGAAGATGACGATAACCGCGCCTCTCAAGATGGCATCGGATGAGATAGACCGCAAGATCAAGGACGCCGAGAAATATGCCGAAGAGGACAGGCAGCGCAAGGAGAAGGTCGAGGTGACCAACCAGGCTGATACGCTGATATACACGACCGAGAAGACGCTCAAAGAGCTTGGAGATAAGGTCCCAGACGACCAGAAACAGAAGGTCGAAAAGGCTATTGAAGTGACACGGGATGCATTAAAGAGCGAGGATATCGGCAGGATAAAGTCCGCAATAGAGGATCTCACAAAGGAAATGCATGCGATAAGCACGACTCTTTACCAGCAACAGGCTCAACAGCAGCAACAGCAACAGGGTGAACCTTCGGGACAGCAGGGACAGACCGAAGAAAAGAAGGACGAGAAAGTAACGGATGCCGAATACAAGGTAGTGGATGAGGATAAAAAATAATCATCCATCATTCTTGTTGAAAAGGAATATCTTTTTTTACATTCAGAGCATTATAGCTGCAATTCATGGCCACTAAACGCGACTACTACGAGATACTTGGTGTAAATAAGAATTCTTCATCTGATGATATTAAATCGGCATACCGCAAGCTTGCGATGCAGTATCATCCTGACAGGAACAAAGCCCCTGACGCTGAGGAGAAGTTCAAGGAAATATCTGAAGCCTACGCTGTATTATCTGACCAGAATAAGCGCCAGCAGTACGACCAGTTCGGTCATTCTGGCATCGATATGAGATATTCGCAGGAAGATATCTTCAGGGGCGCAGCTCCGGACATTGAGGATATCTTAAGGGGTTTCGGTTTTGGCGGCGGCGGCAGGGGCGGCGGTATTTTTGACACATTCTTTAGTGAGGGAGGAGGAAGGCGCGAAGGACCAAGGCGCGGGTCTGATATGCTCTATGAACTGGCTATCGAGTTCGAAGAAGCAGCATCAGGAAAAAAGGTCGATCTTGAATTTCCCAGGACTGAGACGTGCGATGTATGCCACGGCAGCGGCGCAAAACCGGGAACATCCACGAAGACCTGCCCCGCATGCCGCGGCACAGGCCAGGTGAACAGGACGCAGAATACCCCCTTCGGCAGGTTCATGACGACCTCGACCTGCGGGACGTGCCGGGGCGCAGGGAATGTTATTGATGCCCCGTGCACGACATGCCATGGTTCAGGCATTGTGCAGAAGAAACGAAAACTGGAAGTCAAGATCCCGCCGGGCGTTGATTCCGGTTCAAGGCTTCGGGTTTCCAGCGAGGGTGAGGCGGGACAGAAAGGTGGACCTCCGGGTGACCTATATGTGGAGTTATATGTCAAGCCCCACAAGATATTCACCCGCCATGAAAATGATGTTGTCATGGAAGCCACCATCAGTTTCACGCAGGCTGCGCTGGGTGATGAGATACTTGTGCCCACTCTTGATGGGAAAGCGTCTATGAAGATACCTTTTGGAACACAGAACGGTCAGGTGTTCAGGCTCAGGGGCAAAGGATTTCCCAGCCTTCATATGTCCGGGAAGGGGGACGAGCTTGTGAAGATAAAGGTAGAGGTACCGACAAAGCTGACCGAGAGGCAGAAGCAGTTATTGAAGGAGTTTGCGGAGATCAGCGGGGAGAAGGGACGAAAAAAAGGGATTTTTGGATTTCTTTGAGTCTTCAATTGTTATTTCCGCACCCCGTTCATATCCTGTCCCCCGTTATGAGCTCAAGGGTATTTTTAGTCCAACCATTTTTGGTAATATACTTAGTACCATGTATTGGGCAACCAGGTTTTTTAAGTGCCAATCTGCCTTCAGAAGTAATTTCATA
>JAJRAP010000226.1 GCA_028679855.1 Candidatus Methanoperedens sp. | reverse complement strand
GGACTTTTTCTTATAGCTGTTCAAACCATCCAAATATGATTGGAACGGTGGTTGTAACATAATAAGAAAATTTGATTTTTTCCCACCTGGCAGAAAAAACCAAGAAGATGCGTATAACTTTTATTTTATGGCATTTACTTTATTAATTGCTTTATAATGAAGACATTCCGGGGAAGGAGGGATTTTCAAATGCTTGGGTATAATCCTACAAAGGTACAAAACCGACAATGAAAAAAGGTCATGCTGTAGCCCTTGCTAACCCGCGTTGCTTGAGCCAATGGTGTAGATTTGCCTCCGTTGTAGGATATCGCTTCATAATAAACTTCTGGGTAGAGCCATTCTTGATCAGCGCTTCAATTTCGACTCTGAGATATCCAGTTTGCTTTTTCCGACTCCTGCTGGTCTGCCAAGTTTCATGCCGTTCCGTTTTTACACCAGAAGCCCCTCTCTGGTTCGTTTGAAAATTAAGAACCAAGAGTTTGCCAAGGAAACCAAAGAAGAACAACTGATCGCAGAAGGCTGTAAACGCTTGATTGAAAACGCAATTATTTGCTGGAATTATTTATATATCTCGCAAAAACTTGCCGATGCACCAGAAGCGGAGCGGAAAGAAATGAGAGCACAGATGAAAAAATCATCAATTATTACCTGGCACCATATTAACTTACTTGGAGAGTATGACTTTTCCGATGAAAAACTGAACACTATTATCCCTTTTCAACCTCCCAAAATTTTGGAGTTAAAAGTGCTGTAAAAATGGGAGACCACAAACCGAGGAATGGTTTGATCTGATAGAATATCCGTTACTTTTTCATTGCCGGTTTTGTACCTTTGTAGGATTGTACCCTACGTTTAAGAATTATCTGAACTCGTTATTATTAATACCTCAAACATATACAATCTTTCCCCCATCATGACCTAATATGGTTACTACCGGTACCAAGCTAAATAACAGCGTCAAGAAAATGTAATTTGGACCATTCATCGAGAGAACTTCGGGATCAAAAGTTCGCCATATCACACATAAAGTAATAATAACAGTAAATATTACAGTAAATATTATTTTTCTCATAAATAATTTTGTTGTTCTACCTTCATATGTGACTTTCCATGAAAACATTCCAGAAAGACCAGCAAATAAAGATGAAAATAATCCAAGAATAAGCAGGTAGTATGATGCTTTCTCAAATGAAATCACACCTGTAAGAACATATATGAGAGACAATATTGAAATATTAATTACGTTTGCTATTGGAAAATGGACGATCATTGGATGAAGATGCAACTGCTCTATTTTTAAAATAAGCTTATGTCCAAAAGATTTTTCACTGCTTAAATGCCCGATGATACGGGACTTTATTAATACTTTTTCGTCATGGGGTGCATTTTTAATGCTATCTGTCAAATCGTTTCCTGCAAAGTGTTTCCCGCCATGAACCCCATCTTTCCATAGCCTGCTGTTTGTTATGTCGTAAACAATTCTATTAAAGGCTATATAAGCAGGTTTCCCTTTTTTCCCATCAAATTCGCTCAATTCCTTTATCGTTATATGCCTATCATCTCCGATCCTCCGGGCGAGTGCATAGCGAATAGAGCGTGATAAGTGGTTGCTGTCCACCTGTCCTTTAATAAGATAATCCTGTGCCCCCCTTTTTACGGCAGTTATCGCGAGTGTTTGGTCATCAAGACCTGTCATTACTACAATAGGCACAAGAGGTGCTTTGTTTTGTGTCCTTACAACGGTATCAAACCCCCTGCTATCTGGTAGCGAGAGGTCCAATAGAATAACATCAATTCCACCTTCAACAAGCCGTTCCAAACCTTTCGAGAGAGTATCTTTCCACTCAAGATCAAATGAAACATTCTTATCTTCAGCCAGCATTTCTGTTATTAATCTGGCGTCTCCGGGATTATCTTCTATAAGCAGGATTTTAATGCGTTCCATTTCAATCACCTGGAGGAAGTTTAACCACAGTTAGCCAGAATTTCTCTATTGACTTTACAACTTCGGTGAACTTGTCAAGGGAGACAGGCTTTGTTATATAACAGTTGGCATGGAGATCGTAGCTATTGATGACATCCCTTTCGGCACTTGAGGCAGTAAAGACTATTACCGGGATCCTTTTCAGGTCAGGATCTTTCTTAATTTCTGCCAGAACTTCTTTTCCATTCTTCCTGGGCAAATTCAGGTCCAACAGTATAATGTCTGGGCGAACTGCATTGGCGTAAACACCTTCACGGTGTAGATAAGTCATTGCTTCAATGCCATCCTTCACCATGCTTAGATTATTTGGTTTTTTGCTCTCTTTCATGGATTCAACGACAAGGCGTATATCTCCAGGATTGTCTTCTATTAACAAGATATTAACAGCTTTAGGCATATCTTCAATGTCAATCAAAGCTATTCACCTTTTGAATCTGGAATCGAGAAATAAAAAGTGGAACCTTTATCCGGTTCGGACTCAACCCATATTTTCCCACCATGACGTTCTACTATTTTTTTGCAAACTGCAAGGCCTATTCCTGTTCCAGGGTATTCGCTTCTGCTATGCAGGCGTTGAAAAAGGATGAAAAGCTTGTCAAAGAATTCTGGAGCAATACCTATCCCGTTATCCCGTACCGAAAAAACCCAATCATTTCTTTTTTTCAGTGCTGAAACATGAACTTGTGGTGATTCCTTGCTTCGGAATTTTATGGCATTGCTGATCAAGTTTTGAAATACCTCTATCATTTGCGTGGAATCTGCCATCAAAGTAGGGAGAGGGTCATGAGTAATAATAGCATTATTTTCGTCTATTGCGATTTTTAGATTGACCAGTGACTGACCAAATACGGACTCAAAATCGGTCAATTTGAAAGGTTTGCCGCGTGTTCCAACACGTGAGTACTGCAAAAGATCATTAATCATACTTTGCATTCGGGTTGCTCCATCCAAGATGAATTCGATAAACTCATCTGCGTCCTTGTCAAGCTTGTTCTTATAACGTTTTTCCAGAAGCTGTGTGAAACTTGTCACCATGCGCAATGGTTCTTGGAGGTCATGGGAAGCCACATAGGCGAATAATTCAAGTTCTGAATTGGAACGGGCAAATTCAGCCATAGTTTGTTTCAATTTTTCCTCCACCCGTTCTCGTTCCCGGATCTGCAGCAATAAAGGTTTATAACTCAGAAAGTATATTACCGGGAATACTATCAATACAAGTGTCAGGCTATCAATAAAACCATGCAAAAAAGATTCCGAATAAGACGGTATGTAATTTAATATCAGTATATGAATAAGTATATGAATACTGAATTCTATGGTGAATATTGACACGAGCACCCCTATAAATAGACGTATTACGTGTGAATTCAGTTTATTTTTTAAATATTTTATATTAATCATATAACCCACAAATATATTACTAAACTTCCTTCATTTTGTATTTTTAAGCCCCGCCTTTTCTGCCAATTCAGTTTCGATTGCATTGTTAATTGTGCGTATCAATTGATTACTGTCCACTTTGCCTTTGATAAAATAACCCTGTGCTCCAATCTGGATCGTACTTTCTGCAAATGATTCATCATCAAAACCAGTCATCACAATTATAGGTATATGTTGTGCTTCAGCCTGTGTTTTGGAAAATGTGTAAAAACCTCCAATGCTATCAGGAAGCATGAGGTCAAGCAAAATCACATCAAATCCTCCTTCAGAAAGGCGCTTCAATCCTTTTGCGAGACAGTTTTCCCATATAATATCAAACTTGATTATCTTTTCTTCAGCCAGCATTTTCTTTATTATTCTGGCGTCTCCAGGATTATCCTCAATAAGAAGAATTTTGATCTGATCCATTTTTCACCATTCGACTCTTTAATAAGAAAGTAAAATGTATATCCTTTACCTGATTATAACTCTGCCCATATTCTCCCACCGTCAAGTTCTATGATCATTTTGAAGACTGCAAGGCATATGACAATCCTCTGGTATATCTTAAAAATTATTTCAAGATTGGATTCTTGAAACATCTCCAACCTCCAGTTACAATCATTCCCGCGCACTATGCACTGATATTTGACCAAATACTCATCTCTGTTTAACTAATCATTTGTCTAACTATATACTACTTTTGTTTTCAGATAGCGATCTCGTTAGAACTGCATATAACGTTATTTAGATGACAGTTACTTCCTCCATTGATTTGCAATGAAGGCGTTCCGGGGATACAGGGATTTTCAAATGATTTGCTTATTAAAATGGTTTACATATTTAAAAATATATGAATACTAAATACTTTATATTTAGAAGGTCTAATTTTTAAACGTATTAAGTATTTCGGGCAATGTCCTAATTTAGAATATTTAATGAAGAATGCTGATGGATTGAAAAAGATTAAAAAGCAGAGGGTTAATAGCCACTACTTGACCCTATAACAAACATAAATGCCGCCATCGCTGCAACAAAAACTATTATACTAATTATTATAATTGGTCTAAGGATTGCTAGAATTGCTTTCCCCGTCGTGAGTTCTTGAAACTGGCGTATTCCGAGAACATTGAGCACTAGTGACCATATCGCTGCGATCAAGCCTATGAGTGGTATCCAGCCAAATAACAAATAAGGTGTATCACCGTACATTAAAGCGATTATTGTCTTGGCAATTCCTTTTCTCCCGCCCATGATATATACGAAAATGTGAACAATTGCCCCGCCTATGAATGCACCTATTACTATGAGAATCAAAAGCATCACAAATAGCAATATCGCTCCTGCTATTCCAGTACCTGCGCCTGACATCATTCCGAATCCACCCCTCATAGACCCAAACCATGTAGAAGTGAATGCAAACAATACTGCTGAAAGAGCTGAAAATATCGCTGTAATACCGACATAATATTTTAGTGCATCTTCCAGAGTGTCTTCCTTAGTAGCGTCAAATGTTTTTGTTGGCTCCAATATAAATCCTTTTACTTTTTCATAGAAATCCATCTTTTACCACCAAGCATTTTATTAAGATTATACTATATATATTTTGCTTACTTAAATAATTTTCGATTAGTATTTTTTTGAATAAATGAATAGGCAAAAAGAGTGAGAGGTTGGGGGCCGGGGAAGGAGAGAGGAAGAAGAGATAATGAGTTAAAAATCGGTTACTCTCAATATTAATTCACACGCAATATTCTACCCGCAAAAAGATTAATATCGAGGAGGCTAAAATCATGTTATGGGAGGAATTCATTGAAGGCACTCATATTAAGCGCGGATAATTTTGAAGACCAGGAGCTTTTCTATCCGCTTAACAGGTTAAAAGAAGAAGGCGTTATTGTGAAGGTCGCCTCTATGAAAAAAGGAATAATTACAGGAGAATATGGTTATTCGATAGAAATAGATCTGACATTTGATGAAGTGGACCCTGAAGAATTTGACATGCTGATCCTTCCTGGCGGAAAAGCACCTGAGAAGGTCAGGCTTGAAGAAAAGGCTCTTGATATTGCACGATATTTTTTCAGGGAGAATAAACCTGTGGGAGCAATATGTCACGGCGTCCAGACGCTTGTTTCAGCAGGAGTGATGGAAAAAAGGAGAGCGACCTGTTACATAGGTATCAGGGACGACCTGAAATGTGCAGGTGTCCTGTATGAAGATAAGGAAGTTGTTGTTAACGGAAATCTTATCACCTCAAGGCATCCACGCGACCTGTATGCATTCGGGAGGGAGCTTGTGAGGAAAATACAGAACTCACTGTGACATCCTATATCTCTTCACAATAAATGATCAAGGTATATTTTCCGAATGCATGATGATCCATAAGGTCCATAGGTATGCGATTTCAATACCACGTAATACCCTGTAGATAGTTTCTTTTTGCAAAATCTACAAGTGGCCCACTCCTCCTGCTTTATGATTCTTGGTTTTTCAAACTGAAGACTTGATGCTCCCGGAGTCATTAAATAGGTTTTTTCAGTTCGTTGTAAAAGCTTCTCTTTTTGGGCGATCTCCAGGATTTCGTCGATTGTGTTGAAATCCTTCGATATCAATTTATAAAGCAAATCCCGTATTTCAATCGGTTTTAATTCGATAGCACCAAGTGCAGAAATTAACTCAAGTCCAGCATCTATTTTAGAGTTCAATTCTTACCTACCTGTATTCTTCCGACATGGAAATTGTTGATATTAAAAGTATGCAGCCATGTTAGAGATTAGGTGTGGAAAGGGAGCCGTCTCGGGCATCTTGTAACCTGCATGGCTCTAAGGGAGGCGGGAGAGCGTCACCACGATAATGCAGGTGGATCCCGGAAATTATCTGCGGTGGCTGCGTGGCATACGCACTCAATCTCAATTAGAGGGTATGATAATTGAGTCTCAGCCTACCTGGAATTCTTGATTTACCGGATAAAAAAAGTATCGTATAATCTGGCGCAGCTCGATCTATCCAAGTCCATCGGCGCCAGAATGAGAGGTTGATGGGGGGCGGGGGAAAGGGGAGAGGATAATTGATAGGTCAATTTAAGTTAAAATATAATAAATACTACAATTATGAAGGCATTCGTTTTTCTTAACCACAAGACATTCCTTCAAGTCCACTGTATTTATTAACGATAGGGCAATTATAATAATCTTCAGTATCACAAAAGCTTGTGATCTCGGACTGGACTGGTTTATGAAACTTCAGGTCAAGCATACAGCGTGCGTTTTTAAAATGCTGGCATCCCATAAAATACCTCTATAGCATTTATTGCAGGAATGCCTATTAAGCTTGTCGATCAATATGCCCTTATTGACTTCTCGGATAGCTTATAAGTACGATTGCATCCATTCTTTAATTGTAAATGAGTTTCTTAATCAGATTCGCACGTCAGTGGATAGCAGGCGAGACCCTGGATGACGCCATCGCACAGACGATAAAAGAAAACAAAGCTGGAATAGGCGCTATCATCAATTTTCTGGGAGAGCATGTGAGGGAGCGAAAAGAAGCTGAAACGAACCTTGACGAGAATCTCAGAATTCTCGAAAGCATAGAAAAATCAAAAGCAAGCGCTTCTCTCTCCATTAAGCTTACGCAGCTTGGGCTTATGACCGAGAAAAAGCTGTGCTTGTCTGGTGTGGAAAGGATCGTGAGCAGCGCGGCGTCAAAAAACATTTTTGTTTGGGTCGATATGGAGAACTCACCCTATACAGAGGATACAATCGACATCTATCTTGAGATTTTAAAAAAATACAGGAACATAGGCATTGTGATACAGTCCAACCTGAAAAGAAGTGAAGATGATGTTAAGAGGATAGCAATGGCCGGTG
>JAJRAP010000225.1 GCA_028679855.1 Candidatus Methanoperedens sp. | reverse complement strand
TAAGAACTATCAAATTTAATGAATAAGGAACTGCTTATCAATCAGGTTGTCTCAATATTAAGCAAAGCGGGGTTTATTATTTCTGACCGCTGCGATATCCGCCCGAGAAGTTTTGACCTTGCGGTGCGTCGGGATGACTTACTGCTGTTGATCAAAGTACTGTTTAACATCGACGGTCTGAATGAAGAGACAGCCAATGAGATGTGCTTCCTCTCAAAACACCTGAACGGGAACCCTATTGTCATCGGCGAAAAGACCAGAGACCACTCACTTGAACCAGGTGTGGTCTATCTCAGATACGGAGTCCCTGCGGTGGATATAAACACATTGAATGATTATTTTACAGAGAACATACCACCCCTTGTCTATGCCGAACACGGAGGGTTGTATGTGAATATCGATGGGAGTATCCTGAAAGAAGAACGCATCAGGAAAAATATCTCCCTCGGCTCCCTTGCATCCTCACTTGGGGTATCAAGAAGGACGATAAGCAAGTACGAGGAAGGAGAAATGGCCGCAAGCGTTGATGTTGCCCTCAAGCTTGAAGAGCACCTTAACAAAGGATTTGCAGTAGCTGTTAACCTGTTTGAAAAAAGGGATTCTCATACCCCGAAACATGAACACGTTGAAAAAAGCTCATTGAACATTCTTTCAGTCCTGAAAGACATGGGATTCGACGTCCTCCCGACTTCGCAGGCGCCGTTTGATGCGGTATCTATTTTGACAAATCGCAGGGATGAAAATGCAAAGATACTAACTGGTGTTGGCGAATTCACGACAACGATGGTCAAGAAAGCACATCTTATGAGCAGCATTTCCGAAGTCGCGCTCACACAGTCCCTTTTGATAATACGAGGCGCAAGTAAGACCAGGAATATTGAACGGACTGTTGTGGTGGAAGATAAGGAACTGAAAAAATACAGCGACAAGGACGACCTTATGAACCTTATTCAGGAAAGGGGTCGTAGAGTCGTTGTTTCATAAGGCTCAATGCTTCGAGAACTTTTACATCCTGACAAAGCTGACCTTGTGTACTATATCATGGAAGGAGAAGGCATTATGCACCTAAATGAAGAGACAATTTAAGTGATGAGATATGCAGGGGCTGAATTATTTTCCTACCGCCTTCATAAACCTCTCTTTTATCTCCCTTGCTGAAAGCGGTATCTCTTTGCATATGGCATTGACAGGCTTTACGATGGTGTGAATGAATGCAGCCCTCTGCTTCAAAGCGTTCCTTAATTCCTCGCATTTATGAACTTTTCGAGTATCCATTATCCCATTTGCTCTTGCCAGAAGTTCAAGGTCTATCTGACTGCTCGTGCAGGTCTCCTGGTTGCCTGTTGAACCACAGGCTGCGTTATCCACTGCAATAATGGTCAGATTCTCTGGTTTGCAAGTGCCGATGCTGGCAAGGACATTTGGATTCATGAGAATGCTCCCGTCGCCATCTATGACATATATGTGCCTGTCCTGCGAAAGTGCAAGTCCGAGACCTATTGACGAAACAAGCCCCATTGAACCTGTCATGTAAAAATTAAGTTCCCTGTCCTTTATCTCGTAAAGCTCTTTTGAAGGGACACCAAGGTTAGAAACAATGATGTCGTCATCCGAACAAGCCGCGAGCATCTTGATCGCTTCATAGCGCGTCATTTCGGGTTTTTTGATCTCTGACTTTAACTCAAAATGGGTCATCCTTGGATTTATCTCATGTGGAACAGGGTTATCGCAGCATGAACCTTCCCATATCGCAGGTGACATCAATACAACATGCGGGCAGGCATTATTATAAGAATCCTTTATTGCGATATCAATATTGCCAAGCTCGTCCTTTGATCCTATGATGGTATATCTTATGCCAGCCGCGTCCAGTATCGCAGGCAACCGTTTTCCGATCTGCCACTGCGCTTCGATCGCCTCTTTATAAACACCGCGCCAGCTTGCAAGCACGGGCAGAGGGATATCGTAGGTGAGGTTCAGGGATCCGAGTGCATTTATCATGTTGCCGATGCCTGTGCTCTGGATGACCATTACAGGGCGTTTGCCGCCAAGATAAAGACCTGCGCATATCCCCACACCATTCTCTTCACGGGTCAACGGAATGGTCTGAATATTCTTCTCTATTAAGGGCAGCAGACCTTTTATCCTGTCACAAGGAAGCGTGGCTGCAAGATCTATCCTGTTTTTCTTCAGGATCTCAATTACTTTGAGTTCAGGGATTTCCATCAAGCCAATACCTTTCTTTTAATTATCTCTTCAAGCGGGACATTGGCATTTTCCGCGAACGATTCAGGCTCAATTTTGTGTAACGAATAATCCTGTTCAAGCCGCCTCACCCCTCCCCCTGTTATGTTCAATAAAATATGGTCTTCAGAATCAACTTTATGGTCATTCACAGCCTCAATAAGCGACGCAACAGCCACTGCTGCAGGCGGGAAGATATCTATTCCTTCATATCGCTCGAACAATTGCTGTGCCTTTTTTGTCTCGCCGTTTGAAATCCCGTACATTGTTCCACGTGTCGAGATCAAAGCATCATATACGCCGCCAGGCACGGAATAGGGCGGCTCACGATTGGACAGGATATCGGCGTACATCTCGTGGATCAGTTTTTTTGGGTCGGGCATATCGATGTCCGTTATTATTTCGCGCCTCCCGGCATTCCAGGCATTGAACATGGGCGCAAACGGCAGATTCTGGGAAAGATGAAGCTGCGGCAGCTCATTTCCAAAGTTCCCGTCTTCGCGCAAGCGAAGCGATGCTTCCCACGCTGCTATGCCGCCAGTTCCGCTGCCTATAGCCTGGAAATAATGGTCAGGCATGCGCTTCATTGTTACAGCGGCATCAAGCATCACTGTCCCCATTCCGTCCCTTCGTGCCACGTTCCTCGCTCCGCCTTCAGCCACCATGCCAGGAAGATCTGCTATTCGCTCTGCAAGATGGCAGGAATCAGTATAATCGCAGTTCTTACCCAGTTGTATAATATGTATGGACTCTGAGGGCTCTTCAGGCAGCCACATCCTTGGCATTCCGGTTGAAGGCACCACGATATAAACATCCACTCCTGTCATGGCTGACACGTGGGAAAACGCACGCGCCGTGTTCCCCGCAGAAGCCAGTACAAGCGAATTGTATCCACCCTTTATCTTCTGTACCGTCGGAAATGCTTCGAGTTCTTTGAAACTGCAAGTCTTTATATTAGCGCCTTTCTCAGGCCAGTATCCATTAAAAGAGATGAACAGGTTATTAAGCCCCAGTTCTGCGGAAAGTTCCATGCTCCTGTAAGTAACAGGTCCAGAATCTGTGGTCATTATCTCATGTATCGGCAGCCAGTCGTGAAACTTTCCCATTCCAGGGGCGTCCTTTAACACGATGCGTTTATTAGTGTAATCCGTTCGGAGAAGACCACTGTCATTTGGACATTTCAACCTGTCCTCATTATAAATATTTGTGCAGCCGGCGCATACAAGACGATATTTGCCGCCACTTGATCTAGTTCCATATATCATGATCAACGGTTTGATTTTGCGTATATATGCTTTTCCTTTTTGGGATTTTTTCTTTCCGGAATATGCCATTAATCTATTTCAAAAATACTTTTGTACATTTAATTATTGACGATTTTACTATTTATCAATATCTCGGACATCTCGCCCTTGCCAGAATAACAGATATCCCCTTCTTTGCAAGCTTCTCTTTTAATATTTTATTAAAATCAATATCATTACGAATGTTAACTATTTCTGTATCCCTGATGTAAGACCTGACAAGCCCCGTAAGGTCAGGAACTCTCTGCCCACCCGACATAGCTGCCACCTCGAACTGCAGCACTATTACGACCACATCATGCTTATTGTGGAATGCATCGATGAGTCCTGCGACCCCAGAATGCGCAAGCCCGAAATCCCCCACTATCGCAATGCCCTTCCTGTTGAAACCGCATGCTGTACTCACAGATGAACCAAGCGAGAACGCCGCGTCAAGAAGGGACAGTGGAGGCGCAGATGTAAGTATGGAACAGCCAAGGTCACCTGCGACCGGGACTCCAAGCTCTTTTATGGCATCATAAAGGGGAAGATATGGGCAGTCCTCACAAACCGGGCGCGCGCCCCTATCTGCGATCACCTGCGGCATTATGGTGCGCTCAATTCTTTCCTCGTTGAATTTTTCAACAGCTTTCCGGATATCCCCTGCTTCGACAGGTCCGTAAGGCATATGCCCTGTGAGTTTCCCCAGTACATGATCCGAGAGCTGTCTTTCGATAACAGGTTCCGTTTCTTCGATGACAAGGACGCGCTCATGCTCGTTCATGAAACGGTTAACAAGGGCAAGAGGTAAGGGATTAACCACACCAAGAGAAAGATGAGATACATTTTCCGGGATGATGGATTCAACAAGCACGGACGGAAAACCCGATGAGATTATGCCGTTCTTGCCTCTCTTTTTATAATCGTTAAGCTCTGAGCTTTCAGCATACCCGCACATCTTTGGGTATGATTCCCTGTGAAACCGCTGGTGCTTGCCAAGCATGGTAAGATGCCATATTTTCTTATCAAAGAATGAGGGGGGCGAGGATTTGCCTATTCTCTCAATAATGCCCTCACTTTTCAGGAGTCTGTCCGTGAGCCTTATTATTACAGGCGCGCTGGCATTCTCAGAC
Organism: Candidatus Methanoperedens sp.; assembly: GCA_028679855.1. Lineage (GTDB taxonomy): Archaea > Halobacteriota > Methanosarcinia > Methanosarcinales > Methanoperedenaceae > Methanoperedens. The sequence goes on along the minus strand of JAJRAP010000225.1, from coordinate 1,944 downwards.
AGCACAAACGCCTCCCTGACACATAGATAAGCAGTTTGCGGCGTCGAGGGGTCAAATACAGGAACTTCAGCTAAAAGCCCATAAAAACGGGAATCCATTTCGTTCTGGGATTTCTGGGCGCCCGGGTCGTCGCCTGCCAGTATCACCACGCCTGCACCTGTGGTATGCGTTGCCGAGGTCACAAGCGGGTCTGCGAGGATGTTCATCCCTACATGCTTTGTAATCACGGCGCTTCGCTCTCCGCATACCGACGAACCTAACGCGATTTCAAGCGCAACCTTCTCATTCACTGACCACTCGTGTTTGATAAATACGGGGTCTTTGAGAGCCTCCATGAGCTCCGTTATGGGAAAACCCGGGACACCGGTGACGATTTTAACGCCGCTGTCGATAAGCCCGTAAGCTACAGCGTCAAAGCCTTTCATAAAGCGACACCTTGATTTATTAATAATAGAAAAAATAAAAATTTCTTACGTATCATGTCTTAATTCAAACACCAAATATTTTATTTATTTTTGCTTTCCATTCGTCTTCGAAAATTACTTGAAACTCTATCCTCTGGTCAAATTCTGTGTTCAACTCAGTCCAATTTTTTTGTATTCCTATTTTATTACAAAATTCAAAGATATTCTTTTTGTAATCGGTGTCCTCATTTTTTAGATGCCAACCCTTTGTTTCAATGACGAATATTTTACTATAATCATCCTTTACATTACTATCCTTCTCAGATAAAATAAAATCTGGATAAATTTTATTTTTCTTCCACCCCTGCAAATAGTAGTCTATTCTTGATAAGTTTCTATACCACCATAAAAGTTTTTCTTGCTCATCAAGATAAAGCGCTACCGCCTTCTCAGCGTCATTAAATTTTTCTTCCTCCACAAACTCAAATAAACTTCTCTGTAAAGGAGTATAGTCATTTCTTACAAGAGGTTTTGAATTTTTCTTTACCTTGATTCTGCTTGGTAATTCATATCCACCTTTACCATGAAGTAAGAAAAAGAACATAGTTTTTTTAAATATTTGATCTCTGAAAACCGACTCCCCCAGTCTATCTCGTTCCTTTTCAAGATGCTTTCTTAATTCATCAATAATAAAAACAAGGTTATTAGCTAATATTTGTTCATCATCATACTTTTTAAGGAATATATCAATGACCTTTTTAGCCATATCGAACGCTATCCATGGATTTGGCACAAGATCTAAAATCTGTCGTGTTATGAAAACATTGTCGATTTCCAATCCACCTTCTCCAAAAAGAATTTCTTTTTTTTCAATCAATTTATTTGTATCTTCACTGAGTCCTATTGTGACTTTTTCTTCTTTAGCCTTTATTTCAGAAAGTGAAATGTTCATCAATCCATCAAAATTAACCATGCTCCAATTGATTCTGCTTAATATGTCCATTTCATAATTGATATCCCGCCAACCTCCATTTTCCTGAATTACGAATTTGGGGAGATATATTTTTCCTTCGAACTTTTTAAATTTGTCTCTATAACCTACAATTCTTTCTTTTGTAGCATCTACAATTTCGGATTCGCCTTCTTCAACTACAACTTTGCCAGCCAAATCCCCAAGTCCTTCCCCTTCAAATCCTTTTCTTATATTTTCTAAGATTTCGGTTGCCCGTGGTCTAAAACAGAAAACGTAACTCTCGTCAAGATCCTTAACTTTAGTCTTTCTTGCTTTTGGCTGTCTTAAAATCCTTCCGACCAATTGAGTAATGCTAAGCTCTGAAGCCGGATTATTCAAAATTGTGAGAATGTAAGCAAATGCGCAGTCCCAGCCCTCCTGTAAAGCGTGTTTAGTGATTATATAACGGATATGACAATCTTTAGCTAAAAGCTCAATTCCTTCAATATCATCTTTTTCGCTGCTTTTTATTGCTATTTGCTCATTTGGGATACCGCATTGTTTGATTAAATAATCTTTAACGTCTTC
>JAJRAP010000224.1 GCA_028679855.1 Candidatus Methanoperedens sp. | reverse complement strand
ATGGATGCATACCTTTGTTTTCACAACTTTTTTGATCTCTTTTACCATATATGACGCAGTGCTCGGGTTCAGTATTCCCACTGTGTCGGCTATGCTGACATAGTCAGCACCGTGTTCCTCCGCCGCCCTGAAGATGGATTTCAGGACATTGATATCAGTTCGCGTGGCATCCTCTGCCGCAAATCTCACGGTCAGACCATGGTCTTTTGCATAGTCAAGCACGTCAAGAGCACATGATTCCGCCTCTTCGAAGGTCTTATGATATTTATATTTAAGGTGAAGGTCTGATGTTGCAATAAAAATGCTCACGAAATCCACATCGCAGCGCAGTGCCACATCCACATCCCTTGCGACTGAACGCGCCAGGCAGCATACCCTTGCGTTAAGCCCAAGGTGCGCTATCTCTCTCACTATGGCTTCCTCACTCCGGGATACAACCGGGAAGCCCGCTTCTATTACATCCACGCCAATGCTGTCGAGTTTTTCTGCTATGGCGATCTTCTCTTCTCTTGTGAAAACCACCCCGGGGGTCTGCTCCCCGTCCCTCAACGTAACATCGCATATCTCGATATCCTGCAGTTTTGGATTAATGAACTGCATCAGGGTATTTCTTGAGTAATCAGTCATGTTTTCAGGATTATTAACGATGTTTAATCATTACTTATAACTTTGCATTTTTTATTTTAGCTGCTTACCCCGAGTTCCCTCATCACGTTCATCACTCCCAGAGCCACACCCTCCACTTCTATCCCGCCCTTACCCTTGGCGCCGTCCCCTACAATGTAAAGATCGTTAACAGGCGTCATGTTCCCGATCTCAGTTCCTGACGAAGCCCTGTTCACAGGCCATCCGCCAGAATAGGACTGCACCATCAGCACCTCGTATTTCTTTTCAGGGAATAATCTCTTCAGGTCAGACAGCCCGATGTTTATTTCCTCTTCCAGGTTGTCGGAAAGTACTGCCTGGTGCGACATCACAAGATGCTTTCCCTGCGGCGCAAGTGATGGGTCAGCTTGCGTCACTTCATTGATGCCGTTGATCCTCTCTGCGTATGGGGTGAAATAAACCCCGCTGTGACCTATCAGCGGTTCGTTGGCTCCAAGGCATATCTTGATCCCTTTGGAGGGCACGACACTGTTTATTCTCATAAGATACCCATCATCCATGCATTCGTACATCCTGGCAGTCTCCTGATGTCCCATGTCACTGATAACAAGGTCGGAATCAACAGTTTTTCCGCTCACTTTGACACCTTTTGCCCTGTTGCCGTCAATGATTATCTTATCAACGCAGGACTTAGTGTGTATCTTTCCACCTCCTGATCTTATTACATCTGCAAGCGCTCCAGTCACAGCACCGCAGCCGCCCTGAGGAACCCCTGAGCCCTTATAGAGGTACATTTTGTCTATTATTTCAAGCATCTCCCTGGCAGGCACGTCCTTTGCCTTAAGGCTCAAAGACCAGCCGCAGAAGGAATCTGCAAGCTTAAGAAGGAATTCATCGTCAAAGTATTTCAGTACCCAGTCCCTGAACGAGATATCGCTCTTTGGTTTGAATTTAAGCGAGTATGCAAGTATCGTCGCGAGCTTGACCCGTTTTGTGATTGAAATCTCATTTCTGAAATCATGGAATTCAATATTTTCTCCATCGTCTTTCCTTATTATCGCCATGGGATTTGAATCTATAATATTGACGTGTGCACCGACCTCACGCAGCAATTGCGCAAGCGGTCCCCGCGAGCCATGGGGTATCATGTGGAGCGCGCCAGTGCTGAGTTTAAAACCTTTGTAGTCAAGATTGGCGAACCTGCCGCCGATGAAAGGGAGGCGCTCGAAGACTTCAACTTCGTATCCTGCTTTTGAAAGTTTTGCCCCGGCAAGCAGCCCTCCAAGACCTGCCCCGATAATAACGGCTTTCATTTATCCTCCGAAATGGCACATGCGGGACAATACTCCACGCAGATGCCGCACTCCACACATTTCTCATTCATGAATGCGCGCCCGAAAACAACTATTGCATCGTAGGGACAGAAAGCGGCACACTGACCGCAGCCGACGCATGTTTTATCTACTTTCATTTTGTTCCTACCGATGCTGTTTTAATGATTCTTGAAACAATTCAACATCCATTTTCGTCTATATCCTCTTCTTTTGGATATGAATTTGACAGTCCACAGAAAGGACAGAATTCTATCTCAGGATCTGTTGCTTTTTCTGTTTCTCTTATTATTTCAATTTCACAAATCCCATTGCAATGTTTACATCCGTATACCATCTACAAACCTCTCATTTCATCGAGTTTCTGCCGCTCCTATTTTCTCAGCCAGCTTTGCCAGTACGTCTTTTCTCATACCCTCGACGAACTTGATGCTCCCTACCACAAGATGCCCGCCGCCGCTCACGCCAGCTCCCTTTATTTCGCTGTGCAGTTCCTTCACTATCTGGGGGATGTTCATCTTTACTCCTCTTGAGCGCAGAACAGCGAAGTCGGGACCGTATCCAATGGTGACCACAGGCTGTCCATCATATTTCGTGCACAGGCGGTCGTGTACTTCCCCGCTTGTCTTTCCTGGAGGAGGAAAAGTGAACTTGTGGGCGTAATTCTCAACATCGATCACATTCAGCATCGTCCCGTTTTGCAGCTTCTGCGTTTTCACATTAGGCATACAAGCTTCAAGCTGCTCACTTATTGCAGCATTCGCCTGATCGCACAATAATTTTACGATCTGCTGGTGCCTGACATTTGAGCCCAGGTTGAGAATGTCATTCATCATCCCGCGCCCGTCGTTGAACCTCTGCCAGAATGCTTCGTAATCAACAGCAAGCGCCATGTTTTTCAGGTCTTCAGGTTGATATTTATCCGCAACCAGCGCCTTATAGAGCCCGGCTTCAGGCGCGGCTGACCTGTCCCCGACGGCTGAGACCGCAGGGAGATGTTTTATCTCTTCCGTAATATCCGGGTTTATCATGCGGGCGATCTCTGTTCCTATCATGCCTGTGGTTATACCGAAGTCTCCGCCTGCGTAGGCAGGGTTCACATGCTCCAGCACCATCGAGTCTATGGTGCCGTCAGGATGATGGTGATCGATGACCAGAATGTCAACGCCGTAAATTGTCGCCTGTTTCATAGCTGGCATATCTTCCTCGGTGGCGCCGTTGTCCATCAGAACCACAAGCGGCATCCTCTGTGCGAACCGTTCCTGGTCTTCAAGCGCAAAAGTGATGTCTTTAGTCACGTCCTCGATCTCGTAGAACGGCGCCTTGGATGGAGCGCGCCTGTAGAAATGTCGGTCAGCTTCAGAGCCTCCGACTTCGCGAATAAGCGGAATGAGGGCGCGCTCTATGGCAACAGCGGATGTGATGCCATCCGCATCTGCATGATGCCTTATTATAATTGGGTGGGACTTGAAAACAGCTTTCCTGATGAGCTTTGCAGCGTTGCGCATCTTTGGCTTCAGCTTTTCCAGCACTTCACTCTTAACGAGGAACTGGATCTCGTGAGGCTCTGAGCGCGTATCTATTGCTTTTTCGATATTCTCTTTGATTCCTGTCGCGTCGCCTCCCCAGAGCTGCTTCATTGCTCGTATCTCCACCTGCATGGCACCATTCCTCATGGAAGGCTCGCCGATCACCTTCACGATGGTCTCAGATCTTATCTCCGGATAAGCGCGCTCGCCTGCTTTTTCGAACGCGGCACACTGCACCGTACCGTCCTCGTCAGATATTGTGAATATCGTAGGACCCCCTGTCTGCTTTATCTGGATGACCTCGCCTGCGATATGAGAAAGTTTTCCTATGTATTTTGAGAGTTCCGTGGTCTTGCGGCGGGGAAGCTGTTTTTCAATCTCTACCACCTGGATATCCTTCAGGCTCCTGGGCAGCAGTTCAATATTCCCATTAGGAGCAATGTTCTTTATTTCAGCGTATATTTTATCTCCGACTTCTGGTGAGAAATTGATATTGCTTGCGTGTATGAGACCCCGAAGCTGCGGATTAATGTCTACGAACACGCCAAAATTCGCATGTCCCTGCACTTTCCCTTCGTAAGTTTTTCCGACCTCAAGCTCGCGCGTATCGCACTCTGCGCCAAGAACGTACACAAGAGGCTTTTTTGTGCAGGTGAAGAAGTTTCCTCTGCCTTCGCAGGTCTTGCACGGCTCTGTTACAGCAATCTTTCCTGTGCCGCCGCACTTCGGGCATTTCATACCTCCGCCTATAAGTTTGCCAAGGTCTTTTTCAGAGAGTTGATCGAGGCTTATGGTCTT
>JAJRAP010000223.1 GCA_028679855.1 Candidatus Methanoperedens sp. | reverse complement strand
CAACCTTGCGGCGCGCAGAGGAAAGCGCCTCACTCCCTGCTATCTCTGTATTTTGAGAAGTTCTCGATCGCAACGCGACCGAAGGTATCCACAAGGCTGTCCATGATCCTGGTGGTTATTTCACTTGCGACCTCTTCCTCGGTGTAGACCGGAGCATACACATAGCGCACCCTGCCGTTCACGTTGTCCACTCTCCTGGCTGCGTATCCAGCCTTGACCAGGCGATCAAGCGTGCCTGCTATGCTTGAAAGAGGAATTTTTGTCTTTTCAGTCAATTCTGAGGTCATCATCTCTCCTTCGATCCATAACGTCCTCAGTATTGCCGCTTCTATAGGGCTAAAGAACTTGGTAAGACCGTCGTTAGAAATGTTTATCTGATCCAGTTTAACCATGGGTTTACAATTGACGTAAACAGTATTAAAGCTTATGGGTGGGTGAAAAACCGGAAAAAAAATGGGACTTTACAATATCTCTATCTCAGGCTCGATTATCACCCGGGTCTTCATGGAGTTAGCAACAAGGCACCGCTTCTCTGCATGCCCAAGGATCATCCTTATTTTATCTTCGGTCTCGCGGGCTTTTATCCTGGGTTTAATAATTATTTTTGTGAATATTTTCATCTTATCAACCGTCTCGAGTATCCCTTCTGCCTCTGATTCATACGAGATAAGTTCCACGCCCATGTTCTTGATAGTACCCAGAAGCGTGGTCATGAAGCAAACGTTCGCCGATGATACGAACAGATCTTCAGGGCTTATGATACCCTCATGCCCGCCGAATTCAGGAGGAGTGGCGACTTCGATCTCCTGGCTGCTTTCCACGAACCTGAGGTCTGCTTTTTTCTCTCCTTTCCATTTCAGGGAGTTGTGATATAACCATTTATCCTGTTCCATTTGACCACCTTTTCATTTAAATCCAGAATAGAAGGGATTTAGCGATAGACCGTTTATAGTTTTCGATTTTATTCCGGTTAACTCCCAAAATCATATTAAGTCGCAGTATCTATTAGAGCACATGATCCCCCTTCACCTTTATCATGCAGACCAGTGTGACCCGAAGAAATGCTCCGGCAAGAAGCTTGTCAGGTTTAACCTTGCAATTTTGCACGAGCACATAGGGACTCTCCCGCGTGAAGGTCTTTTTCTTGACCCTTTTGCCGAGCAGGCATTGTCCCCTGCAGATGATGCCAGGCGCGGGCTCGTGGTGCTTGACTGTTCGTGGGAGGAAGTGGAACGTGTGTTCCCGATATTGCAAAGGAGAAGACTTATGCACCGCGCCCTGCCTTATCTTGTCGCTGCAAATGCCGTGAACTTCGGAAAGCCCTTCAAGCTCAGCACTGTGGAGGCTTTTGCAGCAGCCCTTTACATCCTGGGGGAGAAGGAGCAGGCTGCACTTATTCTTAATAAGTTCAAGTGGGGACATTCGTTCCTTGAGCTCAACGCTGAGCCTCTGGAGAGGTATTCGAAGGCTAAGGACAGTACAGAGGTTGTGAGGATACAGGGGGAATATCTTGGTTGAAGATCACTTTAAAAAGCTTAAAAAACCATAAAAACCATCGATAAAGTTTTAATAAACTTTCAGAACTCCAGAACTCCCGATGTTTATATATTGTTAGCAGTTATATTGGGTTCCTAAGGTGACCAAAATGAAATTTGTTGCATTAATATTATTAATAATTGCTCTGGCAATTCCAGCCAGTGCATCAAGCGTCGTTTCATGGACGTACGAAGATATTACGGGATATAATCTTACATTGAATTATACATCCTCATTCAATGTCACGAAGAATGATACCCTCGGTATCATCATAAAGAATGTCGGGAACGAGTCCCTCAATGATACCATTACGGTTTATGAAATCAACGTATCTTCTTCGGGGGCAAATGGTGTACGGACATTATCTGAAACTATATCGCCGAATTCAAGCAAAACCTTTCCTTTTGATTTGAATGTAACCACTGATGATTACAATCTTGTTAAAATCAAGATCTATTATAATGTGTCTTCAGATCATAAGACGCTGGACGTGAAAGCTTATTATCCGGGCGCACCTGAAATTACCCCATGGAACAACAAATCTAACAGTGTCGCAACCACGCTGACAGTGAATACAAGTGAAGTTATCAGATTCAATGCCAGTGCTGACCAGCCAATAACTACATGGAAATGGTACAAGGATAACGTGAAACAGGACAATAATGATTTCTTTATTACCTCCTGGAATGATGCAGGTGCGAAAACCATCGAGGTAAATGCCACAAATGCCAACGGAACAAGCAATACTATTACATGGAATGTTACAGTGATGTCTCCTTCAGGATTACCAGCGCCAAATATAACCTCATGGAGCAATAGCAAGACAAATAATAACAACCTGACTCTGACAATAAATGAAACCGAGGGCGTAACGTTCAATTTCACAGCTAATCAGACACTGACATTCTGGTCATGGGAATTGAACGGGATCAACATTACAAACCCTTCAGATAATCTTACTCATACCTTCAAAAATCATGGGTCATATACATTGAATGCATACGGTTCAAATGACAATGGTTCAACACAGCATATTGAATGGTATATTAACGTGCTTGAAAAGGAAGGTAAAAAGAAGAACGAAACTATTCTCGACTGGTATCCAGAGGTTGTGGACTATGTATATGTTAATGGTACTGTGAACGAAACCATTGAATATTCAATAACAACCTTTGAAAAGATGACTATGTTTAACTGGACGGTGGACGGAACTCCAGTAACAGGAAATGCAGTTGACAACACGTATTACTATAAGCATACCTGGGATAACAACAGCCGTCTGGGTGCACATACAATTGTCTTCAAAGGAAGTAATAATGATACCATGGTTGAATTCAGATGGTATGTGAATGTTTATCGGATAGGTGAGGAGGAATACGGTAGCGGCAGCATCTTTGATATCATTGATGATGCTCTTGAGAACCATTTCACTGACATCAAGATAAGGATGTTCAAGTATAAGATCGCAAAACATGCTGGTAAATCTGAAATCGCAGTCAATAAAGTAAACCAGCTTCACGACGAGATAGCCAAGCGCCAGATGACAAGAGAAGCCTTAAGAGCCGAATTCAAAGCAGGGAATATCACATCTGAAAACTACACAGCAGCCATGAAACAGGTACAGAGGGAGGCTAAGTATAACACTAAACTTGCAAAAGAGTATGCAAAAATATCTATAGAAGATCTGAAGGATGATAAGTCCAAAGAGGATTTCAAGAATATCTCAGAAATGGAAAATAAAAATGATAAAAGGAAAGATGGAGCAAATTCTATAGGTAAGGAAGATGTAAGTACTAAAGGCAAATCTAATAAGGAAGATGCAAGTACTGAAGGCAAGCCTAATAAGGAAGATGCAAGTACTAAAGGCAAATCTAAAGGAAATAATAAAGACAACGAACATAAGAACAATGGACGTGGCAAGGATTGAGTAAACTTTAATACCTTTGCTGCAGAAGGCTGTGCATATGAGAATAGTTTGCCTTTTATTATTTTTTTTAATATTAGGGACACAGGCAGCCGGTGCACAGTCTGTCATTACAGTTGAAGTCCATGAGAACGGGAACGCCCTGTGGACAATGGAAAAAAGGCTCCCTCTTCCCAACCAGACAGATATTCAAGATTGGGAAGAGTTCATAAAAGCAGATCAGACAGAGAACCAGCAGGACATCGAAAATTTCAGAAAGAGCATAGAGGTTTTCGTTGTCTCTGCGATGGAGTTCTCAGGCCGTCCTATGAAACTTGAAAATGTAAAAATATCCTATGATACGGCAAAAAGTCCTTCCGGCGCTTATGGTATCATCAGATACAATTTCGAATGGGTGAATTTTTCGCGTAAAGAGAAAGATAAGATCTTAATTGGTGATGCTTTTTCCGAGGGAATGGTTCTTTCCCAGGAAAATGTACTTGTATTAAAGATACCAGATGGATTTGATGTGGAGAGCGCGTCTCCCAACTTTGATAAAAGGGACGGGAATCGCCTGATATGGGATGGTACTCTATATCGAAGCTTCGGTAAGGGAGAGCCTGCAGTCGTACTTGTGCACCCTGGTATAAGTCCGTGGTATTTGATAGTGATATTGTTAGTTGTGGCATCAGGCGCTTTCTTCATGTTCACTAAGAGAAGAAGTAAGCCTGATACTCAAAGTGATCCAGTTTCTCTTGAAAACATTGCGATAGAGGAACTGAAATATGAAGAGAAGATCGAGCGCTTCCTGCTAAGATCAGGAGGTCAGGCGTCCCAATCCGATATCATAAAAGAGTTAGGTCTATCTAAATCCCGGGTAAGTACAATTCTTTCACAAATGAAGGAAAAAGGTCAGATAATCAAAATAAAAAATGGAAGCGGGAACCTGATACGTATCGTGAAAAAATAGATCAACTGATCAAGCTTTCTATTTTTGTTATCTCATCTTTTGTCAGCGAGATCCTTGCAGTTATGTTCTTGAATTCGGGTATCCCTCTCCCCCCGGTTTCATCCGAAACAAGCGCGTTCGACCAGGGGCTGTTCACCATGAATGCAAGCCCTCCTGGCTCTTCTCGTTTTGACTCCCTTAGCTCTACCACGATACTTCCATAGCTGTTCATCAATCTGACCCTGTCGCCAGTCTTAAGTCCGAATTTCTTCATGCCGTCCTTGCCCATAACAACAGTGGCAGAGTGTTTCTTATATTCATCGCTGAATCTATCGTTTTCAAGCGCTTCTGCCTGGAAAATATCCCTGTAAGTTGTAAGCTTTATCTCGTACTCCGGGTTTTTCATGAATTTACCGACATCTATCCCCATCAGAATCCCTCCATCAATCTGGTCAAGATTTGCGCATCAGTCAGATAGCTATTTTCAACGACCTTTGACATTTCGATCACTTTCCCATCCATCCTTACAGCGCTTCCGCTACATTCTAATCCAGAAGCGGCAGCTGGAATAGTCACCGCTGCAATTTTCGAGGTCAGTGTAACACAGGGGTCGATGCAGATAACAGGTATCGATGCAAGATGAGGCAAAACAGAACGGGGAAGGCTTGAAAGGGGGTCTGAGCCCGCAATGAGCAGTGCATCAATGCTCTTTGCTTTCAGCGCCTCTACAACAGCATATTTGTTATCATGAACAGGTTTACCCTCAAACTTCACACGGTTCACAAAACCCGTTTCTTTGAAAAGCGCCTCATTGAACCCCCGCATATTGTAATGTCCCACCATAGGCATAACATGGAAATTGGGGAGCATATCCTCAAGTGAGACAAGGATATCAATGTCCTCCTTTATTGAATATGTAAGCCCGATGCCTGCAAAAAGCACGCCGAATTCTGCTTTTTTCATAATGCCTGCAAGTTCAAGTATCCTTTTCGCATCGTATTTTGGCACTTTCCCGGAAAGCGCATCCATCAGGGCGAGAATGAATTCCCTGTCTCCCTTCAGGGGTATCCTGTAGAAATGTCCTTTGCATATCTTTGCTGTATTGGATTCGCGAACGTCTATGGCAATTGCAAGTCGGTCTTCCTCGTAACCGCGCTGGCGGGACTCACCGCGTGGGAATACAGAGAACCGAGAGAGGTGGCGTGGTTGCGAGTCCTGGGCGTCAGAGCCCCAATAAATGAGCACATCCGCCATGTTCCTGACATCTTCAAGTGAGCATGTCCTGAACTTTTTCTTAAGCACTCTCTCGATAAGCAGCCCCTGGCAGAAAGAGGAAGTATCATCTATGGAGGCATTCAATTTTTTCGCAAGCTGGATGCCTTTTACCTGCGCTTCGCAGGTGGAATTGCTCCATCCAAAGAGCATGGGTGATTTTGCATTTTTCAGTATCTCTGCCGCTTTCTTAATGGCAGTATCAATATCTGTCTGCATCTTATTAAAAGAAGGTGCAAGCCTGTTCTTGCAGCCCCTTAACCTTGCAGCCCCCCGTCTGCATGCATTTCTTGATTCTTTTATCCTGTCGTTCTCAATAACCACTTCAATATCTTCGCAAAGAAGCGCGCATCCTGTGCATGTAACCATATTCATCACCTACACGAACTCGATCGCACCTGTCGGGCAGGGGTAAATGCATGCATAGCATAGCACCCTGTTCTTCCCGAAGCGTCGGCACTCCTTGATATTAAATGCCACGACTTTTCCGTCGATGACTTTAAAGATCACTTTATCATTAGTGGGAGCGCATCCTGTTCCTGCGCCGTGCGGGTCGTTGGCGACATCAACAGGGCATGCCACCACGCAGTTGCCGCATCCTGTGCACAGTTCGGGGTGGACGATCATTCCGGTTTCCTCAGCGCCTGCAGTTGGAAGAAGAAGTGATTCAAGTTTCTCTTTTTGTTTTTTGAAGCTCTCTTCGAGGACCGGTGTGCACTCTGATACCTTCTTTTTTCTCGAAAGCAAAGCTACTGCAAAAGCCATGCATGTGGATTCACCGCATTTCTT
>JAJRAP010000222.1 GCA_028679855.1 Candidatus Methanoperedens sp. | reverse complement strand
TAATAAACGGAAGAGATATTGACTACCTCAATGGACTGGATACTCAACTCAAAGACGGGGATGTTATAGTTATAATTCCTCCAATTGCTGGTGGGTAAAGATAGCTTATTTTTCTCAGGTGGCGGGACCTTATTAGATCGTGGCTTTATTACTTAGTAATTACATATTAAGTAACATGGTTAATAACATCGACAAATTCCTCCATGACCTCAAAATTAGTGGCACGGCAGAGAAAACTCTTAAGGATTATAGTAGATTTTTAAAGAACATCAATAAGGTCAAGTCGCTCGAAAAGTGGGATAAAACCGATGTGAATAGATACATTATGGATAAGCAGAACGAATGTTTAATCCAAACAGTTGAAATTTCGAAAGTCAAGCTAAAGCGGTTTTTTACATGGGCGGGTAAATCTGAACTCGTAAGCCATCTTAAGATTAATATGCCTGCTTACGACATTCCAGCCATTCCCAACACTTCCATGGAAACAGCTCGGCGCCCAGAGATGATTTCCACACCATTCCTGAATGTGGGGAAATTCTTTCCTAAACTTGGATATGATGCCCGAGTACTCTGATAAATATTTAGAAGGACATATTTAAATACTCAAAAGAGTTATCTGGGAAAAGCTATGAAAGTAATTGCGATCACAGGCAAAGGCGGCACCGGAAAAACAGCAGTGGCCGGAATGCTGATAAAACACCTCACAGCAGGCAAAAAAACGCTCCTTGCTATCGATGCAGATCCCGACTCCAACCTTCCCGATGTGCTTGGCGTGAAGGTCGATAAGACAATTGGCGACATGCGCGAATTCATGCTGCAGGAGCGTGATAAGATGGCGCCAGATATCAACAAAGAGGCGCTTCTTGAATCAAAAGTATATGAAGTCCTGACCGAGATGCCGCGCTACGACCTTCTTGTGATGGGGCGCCCCGAAGGTTCGGGATGCTACTGCTTTGCGAACAACCTGCTGCGCGGGATAATGGACAGGATACTCAAGAACTACGACCTGACGATAATAGATACTGCGGCAGGGCTTGAGCACCTCTCCCGGCGGATCATCAGGGATGTGGATGAGCTGCTGGTGGTCACTGACGGCTCGCGGCGGGGGTTGCAGACAGCAGAGAGGATACGGGAACTTGCGAAGTCACTGAACCTTAATATCAGAAAGCTGCATGTGATCGCGAATAAAGTCACGCCTGAGAACCGCGCGCGGATAGAGGAGTATGCGAGGGAATTGAAGATGGACCTCGTTGGGATCGTTCCATTTGATGAAGTGCTTGCGAGCTTTGACCTTGAAGGGAGACCGCTTTCAGAGCTGCCTGAGGATTCGGCGGCGATGAAAGGGGTCGGGGAGATCGTGCGGAAGATGGGGCTTTGAGAGAAAATAAGATAAGAATCCAATACCAAAAGAAATTGCAAAAAAATTTATAGAATATATCATCGATTTTCGGGGATGGCACATCCTTAATTACAATGCGCTCATGATCCTTTTGAGATAAGACCGAAAGTGGATTAAGACGGTTTCCTGCTCACCTTGAAAGAAGCCATTTCCATAACGGCACATATATTATTTCATTATTCCTGACTTTTTCATCCCCTTCAAAGTCTTCTGTTATTATGAGACCCTTCTTTATGTTGAACTCTTCCATCGCCCTGACCAGACCTTTGACTTCCCTTTCCTTTGTTCCCAGGTCCGACATATCCTGGCAAACCTGTATCAGTTCACTCACCTTTAGACCATCTTTAACCAGAAAATCAACTTCTCTTCGAGACTGATCTTTCCAGTAGTATATCTCTATCCCGGGCTCAAATGACTGCCTTATTTTTAACTGGATAGCGACGATATTTTCCATAAGCTTTCCTGAATTCCTGGTAAACCGAAAACCGATGGCATTCGATAACCCGCTATCGATCGAATATACTTTCCTCTGGGCTTTTTCCTGCTCTTTCATTGAGAAAGAGAATTTTGTTATGAAAAAAACGAGGCATGCTGTTTGCAGGTATTCGGAAAATCTGTCCACAGTTGCATGCGGGATGTTCAGGAAAGAGGAGACCTTTTGAAAACTCACAGGAGAGGCGATATTCGTAAGATAAAATTTTGATAATGTTTTTATTTTCTCCCTTTCCCTGATATTGAACCTTTCAATCGTATCTTTTGTGATAATAGTATCAAAATAACCCAGCAGTATCCTTTTTTTATCAGTTGACAGAACAACTTCGGGAAAACCTCCAAATTCCATATATTCATCAAGCGCTCTTTTTATTTCAACCCTTTTTGCCAGGATTTCAAGCTCAGTGGCGGCTGAAATCCCCTTGAATTTTAAGAACTCTTTAAATGATAGTGGATAAGCAAAAAAGGTTATGTTCCTGCCAGTCAGCAAAGTTGCAAGCTCGGCGCTCAGGAGCTTTGATGATGAGCCGGAAATAATGATCCTGGCTTCTTTTCGCTCATGCACGCCCCTGGCGAATCGCTCCCATTCCGGGACATTCTGGACCTCATCCAGGAAAACGAATGGTTTCCTGGTGGGTTTTACTTTTTCAAGATATGTATCATAAATGTCCCTGAGGAGCTTTATATCTCGCTGGATGAATCTTTCATCCTCAAAATTCACCATAAGCGTGTTCGTGTCACCGCCGAGTTCCTTTGCAAGTTGCTTTATTATCGTGGATTTTCCGCTTCTCCTGATGCCTGCTATGCATACTATCTGGTTAGTTTCCGTTATCAGCGGGATGAGCTTTCTTATGTAGTCTTCCCTTTTGTAGCCTGTATCTATCTCTTTTGCCCAGAAATTCCAGTCTGAGAGGATCTCCAGGAGTTCTTCTTTTCTCATGATGTATTATATGTGAGGCAAATATTTAATATTTTGCCTTATATGGAAGGTATGGTATCAAGAACTTTTACGAAACCTTTATGAATATTCATTTTATAAGAATACAGAAAGTATCAGGAGGGTTTTACGTGGAAACTGATAAGCAGGGCTTAATTACGCATTATGAAAATGCGGAAAAAATGTACGAAGAAGGCAAACTTGATAGAAGCCTATAGTTATAAAAGAAATATTAGATTTTGCAGGAATTTTGGTAGAACCATATTTCAATGGCTTTTTTGCGCAAGTTCCCTCACAACCGTCTTTATCTCCTCCATTCCCGCATCCGTCTTGAACGAGATCCCGGTAAAATGTGTGCGAGATGCCTGAAAACCCTTCTCTCTGAGAGCAAGTATCAGTTCATCCGTGGGCATCGCCGTAATCCCAAGGGATTTGCATAATTTATGATAATCGTAGTGCATCGGTATATCAAGCTCATCCCTGCAAGAAGTTATCAGCTTTTCAACACCTTTGAACTCCCGTTTTTTCACTTCATCCAGCACCTGCTTGCAAAACTCCCTGTCATGCAACCTGCCAAGCCACAGGGGTCCTGCCAGGGATGGCGGCTGCCCGCACACAGGACATTTCTCAGGCATGTGGACAGCAAGCCCGTATTCCCATCCCCGTGCGCCGCAGGCAAAGCAGTGGTAAAGAAATCCCATGTTCTTCAGACACTCATCTGCAGCCACTATGCTTTTTTTTATTGATGCGAATATTCTCACGTAATGCGCTGATGCGTAAGAGAGAAGGGGCGTCATTGCTTTATCATATTTAGCAAGCGTCCTTGCGACAGCGCCCATAAGGATGCGAACACCCATCTCGGGATAATACTCCGTCTTTAGTGGCACTGCGCCATAGTTCCTGATGCCAGCCTTCTTATGAGCGCCGCACAGGGGCGCAGTGTCAGTGGCAGTAACGCACAGCAGGCGCTTTGTCGAAAAACAAGCAGCGTCAAGGAAGGGTGCCGGGCTTCCGAAAGGGTCAAGGTCGATGATATCGAAACTGCCATCCAGCATCACAACATTGGCGTTCCTTTTTATGGATGTGCAGTTCTGGAGGTTATTCAGTTCTATGTTTTTCTTTATCAGTTCAAAGGATGTGTCTTCCCAGTCGCTCATTGTGGCGCAAAGTCCGACCTCATTCGCGATCCGAAGCCCGCGGATGCCTGAAGCTGAGAGAGCGTCAAGGTAGGTGTATTCAGGATTATTTTTTGAAAAACACGAGAGTGCAGCCACGGCAATATCCCTGTTCAAACGCATGGCTGGATTGTAAAATACTGCTGCTGAGGACGGGGGGAAGTTTGAATTTTCGTCGGGTATTGGGACTTCGACCTTTGTTATGCCTTCGGTGATTATCTGGGTGAGCATGTTTTCAGGTTCACAATTGTTGCCTTTTATTTATAAGGTATCTTAAGGAGAGGTTGCAGGTTCAAGCTGAATACATAATGGCTTCTAAATCTTCACTCTCTCCCCGCACTCATTCCTCCTGTAAACCCCGAACTCCGTCTTATTAAGAACATCCCCTGCGAACACAGGCCCGTCCTTACACACCCGCAGCCCTTCCACGCAGCACGCCCCGCATATCCCCAGACCGCATTTAATATAGCGATGGAGGCTGAACTGGGCTTTGGATGGCGTGACCTTATCGAGTACCTTCTTCATCATTATTTCAGGTCCGCAGCAATATATTTGATCATACTTTTTTTCATGATCGAGCAGTTGCGTAACATACCCGTGCTTTCCTTCAGAGCCGTCATCCGTGGCGACCCGCACTTCTCCAACTGCGTCAAAGCGCTTCATGAACAGTAATTCCTCTTTCGTCTTTGCGCCAAGAAGCGTGGTTATTTTTGCACCCGCCGCGCCTGCCTTCTCAGCAAGCGGCGCAAGGGGGGCGGCGCCGACCCCGCCTGAGATAAGCAGGATTCGCCCTTTCCTGACATCGAATCCCTTACCGAAAGGTCCCCTTATTCCAACAGAGTCGCATTCCCCAAGCTCGAACAGCGCCGAGGTCGCATGTCCGACCTTTTGCACTGTTATCGCATTCTCGTATGAGAGCGCCATAGGTATCTCGTCCACTCCTCTGATCCACACCATCACGAACTGTCCCGGAATAAGTTCGAAAGACGTATCAAAGAAAAACGTCCTGATGGTTGGGGTCTCTT